>JBAQGR010000727.1:0-3957 GCA_049287895.1 Desulfatitalea sp. | reverse complement strand
AAATTGATCAGATAGCTGTCGTGGGGCAGGATGTGCCTGGGGTGATACCCGCACTCCGCGCAGTTGCGCACGAACGCATCGATACTCTGGTCCGTGAGCGGCTTTGCCGCCCATTGGCGTTGGTTTTTGGTGAACAGGGCAAAGGCGCTGGCTCCGATGGTGCGGGCATTGAGTGGTGCATTTTCCACCCCGCCGCTGATACTGACATGGGCTCCGATGTATTTCATTGGGAACTCCTTGATTCTGATTGGGTTGGATGCCTCTAAAAGCCGATGCAGGTTTTATAGTGCCACCAAAAACATCGGATGCAAGGCGCTTTTTTCTTTTTTTTTATTGCCTGGTTTGGTATCCAAGTTTTTAGTTGCCAACCCTAACGATTGGGAGGTCAAAATGAAATTTTCAGATTTTTTTGTGCCCAAAATCGTGCGGAGTGATCCAAAAGCCAGAATCGATGCGGTCAACAAAACGAGCGACACGAACTTGCTTCAACAAGTGATCAAACTGGATCAAAGCGAAGAGGTTCGCGAGGCGGCTGCTCAGAGATTAAGAGAGCTCCAGGAAACCGTTTGACCATTTTCGCGCTCATTCCGATCCGCATCTGTCGGGGCAAGGCAGGAAAAAGGCGCCATCCATCCAACCCATAGTTTGTTTTTCCTCTACTCACGCAGCTTGCCCCTCGAAAACGAGCAGTACGTGCCTGCCACGCAAAGTCCCGCGGATATGTAAAAGATGGTCTTAATGCTTTTTATGACCATAGGGTAGTTTTGCGGCCCGATGGCGGCCGGCCCGATAAAAAGCACCAGCACAACGGCGGCCATCGCCATACTTGTCATCTGTCCCAGCAGACGCGTGGTGGCCACGGTCCCGGACGCGATACCGTAGTGCCGTGGGTTGGGCCACCAGAACGACGCCTGCCGATCGGGGCGGCAGTCCTTGTCTTTCAAGTGGCGGCGAAGTTTCCCCTTACGGATGGGAAAGGCAGCAAGGCTGCAAATGGTTTTCCAAATGCGGCCTCGCTTTTGGAGCGCGGAGAAGTCAATCGGCGATGCGTTGGATTTTCGAATCAACGCGGCCCTTGCGAAATTTTAGTCCAACTGTCCTTGAGGGTCACGGTGCGGTTGAAGACCAGATGATCCGCGGTGCAATCCCTGGCGTCCGCGCAAAAGTAACCCAGCCGTTCGAATTGATAGATACCTCCGGGCGCTGCCTGGGCCAAGGCCGGCTCCAGCTTGCAGCGGGCGAGCGTTTCCAACGATGCGGGGTTGAGAAAGTCCTTGAAGGTTTTGCCCTCCACATGCTCGTCGGGATCGGGTTTGACAAAGAGGCGGTCGTAGAGCCGCACCGTGGCCTCCACGGCATGTTCGGCCGACACCCAGTGCAGGGTGGCCTTGACCTTGCGGCCGTCCGGGGCGTCGCCGCCCCGGGTGGCCGGATCGTAGGTGCAGCGCAGCTCCACCACCTCGCCGGTGGCCGGATCTTTGACCACCCCGGTGCAGGTGATGAAGAAGGCGTAGCGCAGGCGTACCTCCCGGCCCGGCGCCAGGCGGAAGTACTTCTTGGGCGGATCTTCCATGAAATCTTCCCGCTCGATATAGATCACTCTGGAAAAGGGCACCATGCGTGTGCCCGCGGCCGGATCTTCGGGATTGTTGACCGCTTCCAGCGCTTCGACTTTTTCTTCGGGGAAGTTTTCGATCACCACCTTGAGCGGCCGCAGGACGGCCATCATCCGGGGCGCGCGCCGGTTCAGATCCTCGCGGATGGTGTGTTCGAGCAGGGCGACATCCACCACGCTGTTGGCCTTGGCCACGCCGATGCGCTCGCAGAAGTTGCGGATGGCTTCGGGGGTGTAACCCCGGCGGCGCAGTCCGCAGATGGTGGGCATGCGCGGGTCGTCCCAGCCGGTCATGAGACCCTCGCTGACCAACTGGATCAATTTGCGCTTGCTCAAGACCGTGTAGCCCAGGTTCAGACGCGCGAATTCGTACTGACGCGGCCGGCAGGGCAGGGCCAGCTGATCCAGGACCCAATCGTAGAGCGCGCGGTTGTTTTCAAACTCCAGGGTGCAGATGGAGTGGGTGATGCATTCGATGGCATCGGAGATGCAGTGGGTGAAATCGTACATGGGGTAAATGCACCACTGTTCGCCGGTGCGGTGGTGGGCCGCCTTGCGGATGCGGTATAGGGTCGGATCGCGCAGCAGTATATTGGGGTGGGCCATGTCGATCTTGGCCCGCAGCACATGCCGGCCGTCGTCGAACTCGCCGTCGCGCATGCGCCGGAACAGATCCAGATTCTCTTCCACGCTGCGGTTGCGAAATGGGCTCGGCTTGCCCGGCTCGGTCAGGGTGCCGCGAAATTCGCGGATCTCTTCGGCGCTCAGGCTGTCCACATAGGCCTTGCCCTCTTTGATCAGGCGCACGGCCAGATTGAACAACTGCTCGAAGTAGTCCGAGGCGTAATGCTCCTGTTCGTGCCAGGCGAACCCCAGCCAGCGCACATCCTCTTTGATGGCGTCCACATACTCTACATCCTCTTTGGTGGGATTCGTGTCGTCGAAGCGCAGATTGCAGGTGCCGTTGTATGTCCGGGCCAGGCCGAAATTGAGGCAGATGGACTTGGCGTGGCCGATGTGCAGATAACCGTTGGGCTCCGGCGGAAAACGGGTGGCCACCCGGCCGCCGTGCTTACCGCTGGCGAGATCTTCTTCGATGATGGTTTTGATGAAGTTGGATGGGGCTTTGCTCTCCATATCGGCCATGGCGGCACTCTCCTTTTTTGGTAAGGTATCAAATGTGCGGCTAAAATAGGGCAAAGGGGGGCCGGGTGTCAAACCGCTTTCCGCGATGGCCATAAAAAAACGGGCCGACCGGTTATGGCGTTTTGCGGATCTTTCTGCTACAACGCTGGCCATGCTGCGCGTATCGTTGGCGGCCGCGATGGTCGCGGCTGGCCATTATTGATGCTTGAACACCTATTCATGCGGAAAGGTCGCCATGACGCTGCTCAGTGTAAATCAAGACAAGTGCAAACGCGATGGGATCTGTGTCGAAACCTGCCCCGTTGGCATTATCGGATTCAAAACCAAGGATGCCTTTCCGAGCATGATTCCGGGGGGCGAGGCCGTGTGCATTCAGTGCGGTCATTGCGTGGCGGTCTGCCCGCACCAAGCCATGGAACATGCCGCCATAAAGGTCGCGCAGTGTCCGCCGATCCGCAAGGAACTGCTGCTCTCCGCCGGGCAGGCCGAGCAGTTTTTACGCATGCGCCGATCCATCCGGGTGTACAAGAAGAAAACCGTTCCGCGGGAGATGCTGACCCAGTTGATCGAAGTGGCGCGCCACGCGCCTTCGGGCCACAATAGCCAGCCGGTGGAGTGGCTGGTGGTGTACGATACGGAACAGGTGGTCCGGCTGGCCGGCCTGGTGATCGATTGGATGCGCCATCTGGTGGCCGAAAATTCGCCGCTGGTGGCGATGTTGCACATGGACCTGATCATCAAAAGCTGGGAAGCCGGCACCGAACGGATTTTCCGGGGAGCGCCCCATGTGATTGCCGCCCACGCCCCCCAGGCCCACCGCGCGGCCCAATCCAGTTGCACCATCGCCTTGACCTATCTGGAACTCATGGCCGGCCCGCTTGGCTTGGGCGCTTGCTGGGCCGGCTATTTCATGGCGGCCGCCCAGGCTTGGCCGCCGTTGGGCGCGGCCCTCGCCCTGCCTGCCGGGAATACCGTTTTCGGAGCCCTGATGGTCGGCTATCCCAAGTATCGCTACCAGCGCATGCCGCTGCGTAAAGAACCCAAGATCAGCTGGCGTTGATAGCCAGATGGCCGGCAAGCTGGCTGCGCGTCTCCAGATAGGCCTGGGTTATGGTTGCCGGCATAGGGCGTTGCCATCCGGGCATGGGGGCCGTGTCTTCAACTGCTTTAAAATGGCCTCGCGCTCATCTTCAAGT
>JBAQGR010000726.1:0-8121 GCA_049287895.1 Desulfatitalea sp. | reverse complement strand
CCTGTCAGAAAACCCTCGGATAGAATTGAAAGGAGCTCCAGATGGCCACAACGACCGATCAATACCGAAAGTATGGCGAGCGGATCGAAGCGCTGATCCGGCCCGCGACGTTTCCGCTGGCGCTGAAGCTGATCCGCTCGGAAGAGGATTTACGGCCGGAATATAAGCGGCCCTCCAGGGACCTGGGCTTGCAGAATTTTGTCTGCCAGAATTTCAAGATGGCCCGCTCGTACGGCTGGACGATGGCCGTCACCGAGGCGGATATCAACTGCAAACTGGCGCGCGCCGTTTATGGATGGGACGTTCTCACCGAGGAAGAAAGGCAGTGGGCTGAAGCATTCAGTGTCGGGCTCTACGCCAAAGACGGCGCTACCGCCGTCAAGTTCGAGCAGCATCTGCATTCACTGGATGACGGATTCGAAGGACTGGTCATTGCTCCTTTGACGCGCACCCGATTCGTGCCGGACTCGATCCTGGTCTACTGCATGCCCGCCCAGGCCATGCGCTTTATCCAGGGATACCTGTTCATGGAAGGGGGCGTATTGGAATTCAGTGCCGCGGGGAGGGTAGGTTCCTGCCATGAGGGTGTGATCAAGACGATCAAAACCCAAAAGCCGCAGTATGTCACCCTGGGCAATGGCGACCGCATCTGGGGCGGCGCCCAGGATCATGAGGTCATGTTCGCCTGCCCCGGCGATAAACTGCCGGTTATGATGGAGGGGCTCGAAAGGACCCATTCCGCAGGCTTGCGCTATCCAATACCCCAATACATGAATTACTCGCCCGGCTTTCAGGCGGCCTTCGAGAAGGCGGCCATGGATCGGGCCGGCGGCACTATAAAGAAATAGTTTGATTTATCAGTGAGATGGGGTTTATAAAAACACCGAACCCCCGTATGAATCAGTTCGTGTAAATAAAGATAGCGAATGGGCCACGCTTGGAATCTGGATAGGCTCTGCCGCAAAAAGCGGAATGTCACTCAATTTTAATGTTAGGAGCCGAGCATGGACCCCGACGAAGAGAAGGTTAAGTGCTACCTTGAAGATCGCGGGTTCACGGTGGAACGTTTTTCTAAAACGGAAACACGTGCAGGGAAAACACCGGACTTTCGCGTATTCCGGAACGGGGAGTTTCTGTTCTATTGTGAGGTCAAATCCAGTCCCGACGATCGGTGGCTCGACGAACAGCTAAATAGTGCTGCGCCTGGTGAGTTGGCGGGTGGCGCGAGAAGTGATCCAATATTCAACCGTCTTACAACAGACATTCATGAGGCCGTGAAGCAGTTTGATGCAGTAAACAAAGACCAAAGACACCCAAACATTCTCGCGCTCGTGAATCATGACGACATGTGCGGGTTCAACGATCTGCTGGGAATATTAACTGGAAACTTCTACGCCAATGACGGAACGGCACACCCGATTTATCGGCAATTCTCACACGGCCGCATTAAAGACGAAAAGGAGAAGGTTCACCTGTTTATTTGGATAGACGATCACAAGCCTGATCGTCTTCTGTTCAGTCAGACTGAAGAAACCCATCATGCGTCACTATGCTCTGCGTTTGGTGTTGAGCAAAATAAAATCAAGCAAATCGGCTCCTAACTACGCTATCAACGCGGACGGTGAACAGCGGCGCGCCTTCGTCGCACCGCTTTTCACTACCGGTTATGGCGAGCGTTCGATTTTTAAAAACGATTGGAGATCACAATAATGGGATTACTTGGTGGTAATTTCTGGGATATGGAAAAGAAGGTTCTATCCGGCAAAGTGAAAAATTTGTTCGGTGATACGACGCCATGGAATTAAAAGATTTCGGCTTCGACCCGTGGTTTGAAGCGCACGCCACTGAGCTTGGCCTGGACGGTTGCGGCTTTGCTCGCATTTCCGCGGTCGACCGCGGCGCATACCTCATAAGAGATGAAGCCAGAGAAGTCCCAGCCGAGATATCGGGGAAGCTTACGTACCAGATCGATAGTCCCGCCGACCTGCCATGTGTCGGCGATTGGGTGACCGCGCACTACTACAACAATGACACCGCGGCTATCATCCACCATGTGTTTCCGCGGAAGACCTTCCTGCGGCGCAAGACCGCCGGTGCCAAGATCGATTTGCAGATGATTGCCGCCAACATCGATGTCGCCTTTATCGTTCAATCATGCCATTTTGACTTCAACCCACGCCGGTTGGACCGATACCTGATCATGGCCGCGGACGGACATGTGGAACCGATAGTTATCCTCACGAAGACGGACTTGATCACCCAGGATGAATTGGATCAGAAGCTTGCCATCATCCGCGCTGCCACCAAAGCCAGAGTGATTGCGCTCAGCAATATCACCGGAAACGGGTTCGATGAATTTCAACAGACGCTCTCCCCGGGAAAGACATACTGTCTGCTCGGTTCATCGGGTGTGGGCAAGACGACGCTCATCAACCGGCTCTTCGGCCAGGCGGCCTTTGAAACCAAGGCCGTCAGCAGCACGGGAGAAGGCACCCATGCGACCTCGCGCCGGCAGCTCATCGTTCTTGGCCAAGGTGCAATGTTGATTGATACACCCGGTATGCGGGAATTGGGCATCGTCGGTGCCGGCAAAGGGATCGACATCGGTTTCGAGGAATTTGTCGGGCTCTCCGCAAATTGTCGCTTTGCCAATTGCAGTCACGAATACGAGCCCGGCTGTGCCGTCAGGGCCGCCGTCGAAAAAGGTGAATTGCCTGAAGATCGTTATTCCAGCTATCTCAAGCTCAAGAAGGAGTCGGCGTTCTACGAGATGTCATATCTGGACAAACGGAAAAAGGACAAAGCCTTCGGCCGATTCATCAAATCGGCCAAAAAACATATAAAGGTTTGATGAAGGCCATCTGACTCTCTGACGTTTTGCTTCCACTTATCACCAGAATTCGGGATAGCGCCGGTTGGGCGCAAGGTTGTTGACCAGCAAAGCCACGACGAGCAAGACGACCGCACCCAGCCCGGCGGGCATGAGCACGTACAGATAGCCCAACTGGTGCACGGCATCGCCGCCGATCACCGCGATCAGGGCCGTGGCCCCGCCCGGCGGGTGCAGGGTCTTGGTCAGGTGCATCACGGCGATGGCCGTGGAGACGGCCACGGCCGCGGCCAGCCACGGCAGCGCTCCCAGGAGTTGAAAGGCCGCCACGCCGATCGCGGCCGAGAGCATATGGCCGCCGATCAGGTTGCGCGGCTGGGCCAGGGGGCTGCGGATGGCGCCGTAAATGAGCACGGCCGAGGCCCCGAACGAGCCGATGATCATCATCAGGCTGGTTTGATCCAGGAGCTTGAAATGGATCAGCCCCACGCAGGCGATGCCCACAAAGCTGCCGACCCAGGACCAGACAATCTCGACTGTCCCGACCCGGGGCGGGCTCTGGGTGTGCCCTTGCATTTTCTTGAAATAATTCATGTGCGCTCCAGCTTAGCCAAGCATACAAAAAGAACTGACCAGGTCCGATCGGGTCACGATGCCGATCGGCTTGCCGTCGGCGCTCACGATGGGCAGCCGGTTGATGTTCTTCTCCATCAACAGCGCCGAGATGGCGCCGATGGAGATGTCAGCCGTGGCCGTAATGGGCGGCGCGGTCATGATATCGCCGGCAATGCGATTCACCATGGGCGTGGCCAGACACCCCTTGTTTTTAAGGCAGAGGGCGATGACCTGCATGAACGATCCGCTTTGGCCGGCGCCCAGCTTGCGTAAAAAATCTTTTTCGGAGATCACGCCGACGATGCGGCCATCCTGATCCGTCACCGGCGCGCCCGAGATGCCCTTTTCGGCCAGCAGCGCGGCAGTGGCGATCAAATCGGCACCGGCATCGATCACATGCACCGGGCTGGACATGATGTCGGCGGCTTTCAGGGCGGTCATCATGCGCTCTTTGGCCAGGGCATAGGCCACCCGGTAGACCTCCCTGAAATCGGCAGGAGTAATGTCGATATAGCCCTGCATGGCTTTCATGGCCGCCATGACATCCTTATCGGAGATATCGACAGGGGCACACTCGCGAAGGTTGGCTGAACTCACGGGTCACGCTCCATTCTGTGTAGGGTTGACTGCAAACTCGACTTGTCCACGAACATGGATATGCAAGTCATCTTATTCGGGCGCCCGCCCCAAATCAACGCTGGGGTGGGTATTGTCCGGAGCGTCGATCTGTTCGAGCCGAACCCGGAACTCTTCATCGGAAACAGCGCCGCGCCAGTGGCCGCTGACCGACGCCAAATAGACGGTCAGCACAAAGAACAGCACAATAAAGAGACCCGCCTTGGCTGGGGACCAGTAGCGCCTGTGGATGCCGGCACTGGACAATACCAGGGTCTCCTCCACCGGACAGACCACCACGCAATCCATGCAGCCAATACATTCCGGACTTTGAATCATTGCTTTCTTGGAAACAGGCAGGCGCGACGGACAAGCCCTGTCGCAGGCACCACAACCGATGCAGCGCCGCACGGATCTGCGGATGCGGGTCGGGCCGGCCATGGCGAACAACCCGAGCAACGCACCATAGGGGCAAAGGAAACGGCACCAGAAGTTCTTGGTGATCAGGGAGAAGGCCAGCAGAAGGACGAGCACGACTGCGGTCAGGGCACTCATGCGCGTGAAGAAGTGGAGCATTTTCACGTCGGAGAGCTTGTAATAGGGGCTGTGCATGAAGGCGGCGATCTGCTCGAGGCTCATGGTGAATATGATCCAGACGAAAAAGCCGAGTAGAAGATATTTCAGACTCCTCAAGGGCATGTCGAGCCAGACGGGCGGATGCCAATTGCGGCCCAACAGCCGCTGGCCCAGGCGCCAGCACGCCTCTGAAAGGGTGCCGAGGGGACAGAACCAGCCGCAAAAGCTCTTGCGCAAAAGCAGCGACAGCGCCACGGCCCATCCCAGAATCACCATGGCCGCGGGATGGACCCAGTCCCATTGGCCGGTGAGTACAAATTGCTTCCAGCCCATGAGCGCACCGATGGGCAGAAAACCCTCCACCCCCGGAGGCCGCGCCACCGTGATGGCGCCGGTGCCCGATGCCTGGCGCACATAAATGTAAAATTGCACACCAATGGCCAGGGTGAGCAACAGCACCACCAGCTGGAAAAGCTGCCTGGGTTGCTTGAGATATTGGCCCATGCCATGCATTTGGGGTCGTTTCTCTCCATGAGCTTGCAATAAACGCCAACGCGTGCCGCATTAGAGTTGCATTAGAGTTGCATTGATACCGGGTTCGCCTGGAAAGAGAATTGACCTAAGTCAAGGAGGGGACGGGGCATGTCAATTATATGGGGTCATTGACGGCGTCCTCGGGAGGTGTTTTCGAGTACGCGTAAGAGTACGAAATGAGGCGTGCCGCCACCAGGCCTTTTTCTACCCGCCGGGCGCCCTGGGGTTGCAGTTTCACCTGGAATCGACCGAGCAGAGCATCGCGCAGCTCCTTTTTCATTGCGGCCATGAATTGGCGCCAGAGGCCTACATCCAGAGCGAAGCGGGCATTCGTGGCCAAAATGAGCGGATCGCGCCATCCAATGAACGCATGGAAAGTATTTTGAAGTTTCTGATGGAAAACTAAAGGCAGGTCATGCTTTACCGCCGGATCTCCGCTTTTTGCCGCAACCCGGCCAAATATTGCTTTACACCATTGCTGATTTTCTGGTCCAACAGGTGCCGTTCGATCGTTTCTCTGACTTCCTCGAAGGGAATGACCCGGAGCGGCTGGCGATCGGTCACTTTGATGATATGATATCCCATTGAACTTTTGACGATCGGGCTCACCTGGTTGAGCTTCAAGGAAAAGGCCGCCTTTTCGAATGCGGGATCCAGGGTGCCGCTGGTTAAAAAGCCAAGATCCCCGCCACGCTCGCTGCTGGCGCAGTCGGAGAATTTGCGGGCCAGGGCTTCAAATGTTTCTCCTTGTCGCAACCGCTGCTCAAGGGATTGAATGGTGGCTTGGGCCTTTTGCCTATCGGCATCGGGGGCATTTTCATCCAGGAAAATAGCGATATGGCTTGCCCTGATTTTTTCCGGTTCTTCAAATTGGTTGATGTTGCTCTGATAGTAAGTTCGGCACGCGCTGTCCGAAACGGCCATCCCTCCGGCAACCTCCTGTTCGATAAGGGCTTTGATCGTCAAATCCTTTCGGATCAACGCAAGAAATGCCTGGAGCGACAGCTCCCGGTTTTTCAGCATGTTATTAAAAATGGCCTCATTGACATATTGCTTTTTGATCTCCCCCAGTTCCGCGAAAACGGCCTCATCGGTCACCGAGATACCTATATGGGCCGCCTGCTGCCATAGCAGCTCTCTTTCGATGAGGCGCTCCAGTACCTCTTGCTTTAATTGCTCGAGCTCGGTTTTGCCATGAAAGATGTTTTCCATGGCATAGATGTCCCGTGTCTTTTTGATCTCTTTTTGCAGCTCCTTTAGGGTGATCGGCGCGCCGTTGACCCAGGCGACCGGTTCCGTAAGGTCGGGCGCCTTCAATTGCCCCCATGCCGTAAGCAGACCGATACCGGCGAGCGTAACGATCAGCAGGGACAAAACCGTGCGCTGTTTTATGGACATACGCGTTGCTCCGTGATGGTGCGGCCTGAAAATCGATGACTGGCCAAACGGGGGAAGGGTGTGAGCGCTTCCCCCGTTTGTTTTGCTTTGGGCCCTTTTTCAGAGGATAGGCCCGCCGATCCGCTTGCATGAATTAGTTGCACCCACCACTGCTACTGCTGCTACTGCTGCTACTGCTGCTACTGCTGCCGCTACCCGCATTGAACTTGTAGTCGGTCATGCCGCTGCCGGCTCCTTCTGAAAAGACACTGTAAGCGGATTGGTTGGCGTTCAGATAGTACTGGCACCAGGCGACGATAAAGTCTACTTCGCTGCCCTTGCTGCCGCTGGTCATCCAGTAGGTGTGGGACTTTCCACTCAAACTGGCATACAGTCTGGGCGTGGTCGAGGGCAGATTGTCGTAGGCCCCTTCGCCCATGCTGGCGGGCGCCACTAAATCACTGGTGCCGGTAAGTATCATGGTGGCCGCATCATGGTTCCGGCTGGGGGTGCCCGGTGAATAGGGCGCCATGGCCACGACAACATCAACACCATCGGTGGCTCCCAGGTTGATTACAGCGCCGCCGCCCATGGAATACCCCATGATGCCGAGCTTGCCGAGCCGGCTGCTGATCGTGCTGTTGTTCCGCAAAATCTGCAGGCCTCCCTGGTGGGCGTTTTCATAACCGCCGATGGTGCTGTTGTTGGTCGCACTGATGGCCAGAGCGATGATCCCCCCATCTTGAAGGGCTTCCGCCAGCCAATACATTTGCTCCTTGGTGTTTGTTAAGCCGCCGGATACGGTGACGGCACCGGTGACGTCGCTGCCGGAAGGAACGAAAAGTGTCGAAGAACTGACGCCCGAAGCGGTGCCGCCCGATTGGCCGCCGCTGCTGGAAGGATCACAACCGGAAAAAAGAAATAAGAGCACTACCAGCGAGAAAAACAACGATGTCGATTTTTTGGATGGTGTCATTTTAAAATCCTTTCTTTTCACATCTTCAATTATTCTGTCGAATGAAATCTCTGCCAACACGGGCAACAGTCAACGCCTGTTGCGGAGGGCATCACCTCCTCTCTTTGAGGATCACGCCAAAACCACTCTGCAGCCCTACATTTAGCATTTTATCCGTCATCCTCTATCACTGCTGTCCAAGACCTTTGAACGGCAGAAGATATTGGACAGGTTGAGGCGTTATGGGAAGAACATCAAAAGGATTATCGATCCATTCCCATAAATCCCTGTAAGTAAAAAGGTTCCATTTTAAAAAGGCCACCATGTTCGATAGTGACCAGTTGAACTTGGATTTGAACTGAAGATACTCGATTGCCAGGGCCGATGAGCGTTGGCATAGGACAAGGTGGATTTATTCGGTGCTTTTTTGAGTCCCAGATGGCGCAATTTATCCAGGCAGCAGGATAATCCGCCGCAGATCTCGCGTAAACTTTTGGCCTGGGCCAGTTGGCAAAATAGCATGGCTACAAAGTGATCCCAACCGTTTTTGGACAAGAGTGATCCTCTATACAGAAGAACCACCGTGGAGGTTTACTTCTACCTACCTGGGCGCCACTTT
>JBAQGR010000725.1:0-11257 GCA_049287895.1 Desulfatitalea sp. | reverse complement strand
GTCAACGTGGGTTGATCGTATCGCCGCCACGCTCCGGCAAGACCATGCTGCTGCAGTGTCTTGCCAACAGCATCGCCAAAAATCACAAGGACATCGTTCTGTTCGTGTTGCTCATCGACGAACGGCCCGAGGAAGTGACCGACATGCAACGCTCGGTCAAGGGTGAAGTGATCAGCTCGACCTTCGATGAACCGGCCGAGCGGCACGTCCAGGTGGCCGAGATGGTCATTGAAAAAGCCAAGCGCCTGGTCGAACATAAGAAGAATGTCGTGATTCTGCTGGATAGCATTACACGTTTGGCCCGCGCCTACAACTCGGTCATGCCGCCATCCGGCAAGATTCTGTCCGGTGGCGTGGATTCCAACGCGCTGCAGCGGCCCAAACGCTTTTTCGGGGCCGCTCGCAATATAGAAGACGGCGGCAGCTTGACGATCATCGCCACGGCCCTTGTCGACACGGGCAGCCGAATGGATGAAGTGATTTTCGAGGAGTTCAAGGGCACCGGCAACTTGGAGATTCAGCTGGACCGCCGTCTTGCCGATAAGCGCATCTTCCCGGCCATCGACATCAAGAAGTCCGGAACCCGCAAGGAGGAGCTGCTGCTGGACGAGCAAACCCTCAATCGCGTCTGGATTATTCGCAAACTGCTGGCCTCGCTCAATCCCTCCGATGCCCTGGAATTTTTACTTGATAAAATGCAAGGAACCAGAGATAATAAAGACTTTTTAGAGTCCATGAATGCGTAAATATATAGGGAGTTGAAATTATTATGAAAGTCGACATTCATCCGCAATATGCCGCTACGACCATCAAATGTGCCTGCGGCAGTATGATCGAAGTGGGTTCCACCAAAAAAGAGATTTCCGTTGAAATTTGTTCTCAATGCCACCCGTTTTTTACCGGTAAGCAAAAGCTGGTGGATACGGCCGGACGCATTGAGCGCTTCCGTAAGAAGTACGCCGAGTACAACAGCAATCAAAGTAAAAAATAGCGTTGCTCGCCCCGGCTGGGCCGGTGGCATGAATTCAAGCTGTCAACCGTTTGCGGTGACAGCTTGATGCATTCTGGGGGATGTGAATACGCTTTGCCGCCACCCAATCCTTTGGGCTCCGGGATTGGCTGATCTGCGGATACGAAAAGTGGATATTTCCGTAAAAAGCTTCCAATCGGGCTTTTTGCGGTTTCGTCAAAGGTTATGTCGGCCATGTTTGACAAACTCAAAGGTGTCGAGGATCGATTCGTTGAGTTGGAAGGGCTTCTGAGCGATCCTAAGGTGCATCAGGATCGCGGCGCTTTCCAAAAATATGCGCGCGAGCATGCCGAGATCAGTGAAATTGTCCATGCTTTCAGGATGTACCAGCAACTAAAATCTGAATTGGATGACACCCTGGAATTGCTCAAGGACGGAGATCCCGAGATCAAGCACATGGCCAAAGAGGAGGTCGAGCGCCTCAACGGACGCAAAACAGCGCTTGAAGAGGAACTCCAACAGCTTTTGATTCCCAAAGATCCCCTGGATGACAAAAACGTGCTGCTGGAAATCCGGGCCGGCACCGGTGGGGACGAGGCCGGTCTTTTCGCCGGCGATCTTTATAAGATGTACAGCCGCTATGCTGAAGTGCGCCACTGGGCCATCGAGGTGATGGACGTGCATGTCACTGGCGTGGGCGGCCTGAAAGAGATCATCGTCCTGGTCAAAGGTAAAGGGGCTTACAGCCGCCTTAAATACGAAAGCGGCACCCACCGCGTGCAGCGGGTTCCGACCACGGAAACCCAAGGACGCATCCATACCTCGGCGGTTACGGTGGCCGTACTGCCTGAAGCCGAAGAGGTGGAGGTGGATATCGACCCCAACGATCTGCGTATCGATGTGTTTCGCTCCTCGGGTCCGGGCGGCCAATCGGTCAACACCACCGACTCGGCGGTGCGCATCACCCATTTGCCCACCGGTCTGGTGGTCAGCTGCCAGGACGAGAAATCGCAACACAAAAACAAGGCTAAAGGTATGAAGGTGCTGCGGGCGCGCCTGCTGGACAAAATGATCCAGGAACAAGATGCCAAGCGTTCCCAGGAGCGCAAAAGTCAGGTGGGCAGCGGCGATCGCAGCGAACGCATTCGGACCTACAACTTCCCGCAAAGCCGTGTCACCGACCACCGCATCGGATTGACCCTCTATCGCCTGGACTCCATTCTGCAGGGCGATGTAGACGAGATTATCGATGCCCTCACCAACTACTACCAGAGTCAGGCCTTGCAGCATGCCCACTGATGGTCGCACCGACAGATCGCCATGGACGGTGTTGAAAGCATTGCAGTGGACCGCCGATTACTTCAAACAAAAGGGTCTGGACACCTTTAGAACCGACGCTGAAACTCTTCTGGCCCACGCGTTGCATTGCCAGCGCATCGACCTCTATCTGCATCACGACCAGCCGTTGAACGAAGATGAACGTGCACGCTTCAAGGAGTTGATTCAGCGCCGGATTCGCCACGAACCGGTCGCCTATATCGTGGGAGCCAAAGAGTTTTGGTCGTTGCCTTTGCGGGTCACCCCGGCGGTGTTGATCCCCAGGCCGGACACCGAATGTCTGGTGGAGACCGCTTTGAAACATCTGCCCTTGGGTGCGTCGGTTCAAGGCACCGATATCCTTGAACTGGGGGTCGGCTCCGGGGCTGTCCTCGTGGCGCTGGCCCATGAGCGCCCGGAGTGTCGCTGCTTGGCTTCGGACTGTTCGTGGCCCGCCATTCAGTTGGCGCGTGACAATGCCCGCCAAAACGGCGTGGCGGACAAGATTCACTTTTTCATGGGGCGATGGATGGCCGCGCTTAGACCCTGGCCCGGCCTGTTCGATATGGTTTTATCCAATCCGCCTTATATCCGCAGCGGCGACATCGGCCGACTCGCTCCCGAGATACGGCTTTTTGAACCGGTGGGCGCTTTGGATGGGGGTCCGGACGGCTTGGCCCACATCACCACCATCATCGCCGAAGCCCACCGCCATCTCAAGCCCAATGGGTTGCTGTTGCTGGAGATCGGTTTTGATCAGCGTGACGCGGTGCAGGCCCTGGCCCGGCAATGGGACGCCTATGAGCCTATCACGTTTCACAAAGATTATGCCGGCCATGCCAGGGTGGCGCAGTTGCGAAAAAAGGGAAGCTGAAATACCGGCGTTGCCACATCTTTACGACGCCATCAAAAGTTCAAGGTTCCATGGGAGCGGCGTGGACACCCAGGCGCGTTCCAAAAAAGCTATTGCGGATTGAGGATCGATTTGTTACAAATCCCCGGTTTTAACCACTAACCCACACGTCCATGGACTCGGCTCCCGGTGCTTTCGGTGGAAAGTCGGAGCAGGGGATGAAATGGGCGCAGGCCAAACCAAAGACAAAGGAGTCAATGATGGCGTATGTAACCATGAAAGAGTTGTTGGAGGCCGGTGTTCACTTCGGGCACCAAACCAAGCGCTGGAACCCCAAAATGAAGCCGTACATCTTCGGCGCGCGCAACGGCATCTACATCGTCGATTTGCAGAAAACCGTGCGCATGTTCAAAACCGCTTATGATTTCATCGTCGACACGGCGGCTTCCGGGCGATCGGTGCTGTTTGTGGGTACCAAAAAGCAAGCGCGGGAAGCGATTTACGAAGAGGCCAATCGCTGTGAGATGTATTATGTGCACAATCGTTGGCTGGGCGGTATGATGACCAATTTCCAGACCATCAAAAAGAGCATCGATCGTCTCAATTACCTCAACGGCATCGAACTGGACGGTTCGATCAACCTTTTCCCCAAAAAAGAGCGCCTCAAGCTGGCCAAAGAGCGCACCAAGCTGGACAGCACCCTGGGCGGCATTCGCACTATGTCCCGCTTGCCTGGCGCCATGTTCGTCATTGATCCTAAAAATGAAGCCATTGCCGTGCGCGAAGGCAAGCGCCTGGGAATTCCCATCGTGGGCATCGTGGACACCAACTGCGATCCGGATGAAGTGGACTTCGTGATTCCAGGCAACGACGACGCCATTCGGGCCATCCGCCTGGTGACCTCCCGCATTGCCGATGCATGTGTCGATGGACAAAAACTTCTTAAGGAAAAACAGCAGGCCGATACCGATAAGTCGGAAAAGGATCCCGGCCAGATCGAAGCGACCGCGGCCCATTTGAAGCCCGGCGAGCGCAAGGTGATTTCGGATGGATCTCAAGGCCCGATCGTTGAGATCATCCGCAAAACCGGCGACGACGAGAGCATGGACAATGGCGATAAGGATTAATACACAACGGGTTCCAGCGCGGAAGCCGAATAATCAGGAGTAAGATAGAATGGCAGAGATCAGTGCAATGATGGTCAAGGCGCTCAGGGAGAAAACCGGAGCCGGTATTATGGATTGCAAGGAGGCCCTGGCCGAATGCGGCGGCGACATGGAAAAGTCTGTGGACTTCCTGCGCAAAAAAGGGCTGGCGACCGCCGCCAAACGCGCCGGACGAGCCACCAGCGAAGGGACCATTCAAAGCTACATTCATCTGGGCGCCAAAATCGGAGTCATGGTGGAAGTGGACTGTGAAACGGACTTCGTGGCCAAGACCGACGCCTTTATCGAGTTTGCCAAAAACCTGGCCATGCATATCGCAGCTACCAATCCGGTGGCGATAACCGCGGAAGGCGTGCCTGAAGCGGTTCTCAATCGCGAAAAGGAGATTTTCCGCGCCCAGGCCCTGGAGACCGGCAAACCCGAAAAGATGATCGACAAGATCATCGAGGGCAAAATCAACAAGTTCTACAAGGAAAGCTGTCTGATGAACCAGGCCTATGTGCGCGACCCGGACAAGACCATCAGCGATTACCTGAACGAAGTGGTGGCCAAAACCGGAGAGAAAATCACGGTCAAAAAATTCGCCCGTTTCCAGGTAGGAGCCGAATAGGTTGAGACCAGCGCAATACAAACGCATTTTACTCAAGCTGAGCGGCGAAGCACTGATGGGAAAGCAGAGCTTCGGTATCGATGCGGACATGCTTTCCTATGTGGCCGAAGAGATCAGAACGACTCACGATATCGGTATCGAAATTGCCGTTGTAGTCGGCGGGGGAAACATATTCCGGGGGGTCAAAGCGAGCTCCTTCGGCATGGAACGCACCTCCGCCGACCACATGGGCATGCTGGCCACCGTTATCAACAGCCTGGCCTTGCAGGACGCCCTTGAAAAGACCGGTATCCAGACCCGTGTGCAAACGGCTATCTCCATGCACGAGGTGGCCGAGCCCTATATCTTGCGCCGGGCGTTGCGCCATTTGGAAAAAGGGCGGGTCGTGATCTTTGCCGCGGGAACGGGAAACCCCTATTTTACTACCGATACCGCCGCGGTGTTGCGCGCCCAAGAGATTCATGCCCAAGTGCTTCTCAAGGCGACCAAAGTGGACGGCCTTTACGATGCCGATCCGGTCACCCATCCAGGGGCCAACTTCATCGAGAAGATAAAGTATATGCAGGTGCTCGAGCGGCAACTCAAGGTCATGGACATGACGGCCATCTCGCTGGCCATGGACAACAATCTGCCCTTGGTCGTCTTCAATCTCAAACAGGGCGGCAACATCATCAAAGTCGCCCGCGGGGAGCGGGTGGGAACGCTGATCAGCAATTAGCCGCGCTTTGTCACCCCATTTCCTTCACCGCTCCACCCTGCTGATCGACCTTGCCGAACCATGCGGCGTCTGTGCTGCAACCAGGTACCCGCCGCCACTCTGGGTACCCGGCGAACGACCCCAACAGCCATTGAGGTGAACACGCATGATCGAAGAAACCTATCAAGAAACCCGTGACCGGATGGAAAAGTCCATCTCCTCCCTTAAAACCGATCTTCAGCGGGTCCGCACCGGGAGGGCCTCTACATCGTTACTGGACGGTATCAAGGTGGATTATTACGGCACCTTGACCCCTGTTAGTCAGATGTCCACCATCGCGATTCCCGAAAGCCGGCTCATTACGATTCAGCCCTGGGATGTCTCGGTGATCAAGGCTCTTGAAAAAGCGATCCTTAAATCGGATCTGGGACTGACGCCTACCAGTGACGGTAAGTTGATTCGCATCGCCATCCCGCCGTTGTCCGAGCAGCGCCGCAAAGAACTGGTCAAAGTGGTTCACAAGACCAGCGAGGAGTACAAGGTGGCCGTGCGCAATATCCGCCGGGACGCCAACGAATTGATCAAAGGGTTCAAAAAAGACAGCGATATCTCCGAAGACGATGCTTTCAAGGCCCAGGACCAGATCCAGAAGATCACTGACGAATATATCCAGCGCATCGACGAGATCTACAAGGCCAAAGAGAAAGAAGTCCTTGAGTTCTAACACCTCTCACGCCGACCGGGTGCCGGACGTTGGACTTCCCCGCCACGTGGCCATCATCATGGACGGTAACGGCCGTTGGGCCAAGAAGCGCCTTCTCAACAGAGTCATGGGCCATGAAAAAGGTGCCGATGCGGTTCGCGGTATCGTGCGTACTTGCCGGGAATTGAAAATTCCCGTGCTCACGCTCTATGCCTTCTCCACCGAGAATTGGCAGCGACCGGAAGCCGAGATCAAGGCGTTGATGACCTTGTTGAAACGCTTTTTAAACCATGAAGAGGCCCAGCTGAAAGAGAACAATATCCGTCTGGAGGTGATCGGTCAGCTCCATCGGCTGCCCGATGATGTGCGCGCCGTGATCGACCGGGTGCGAAGCGCCACCGCGTCCAACAACGGTTTGCTGCTCAACCTGGCCCTCAGCTATGGCGGCCGAACCGAGATCACCGAAATGGTGCGTGCCATTGCCGCCAAAGTGGCGGCCGGCACGTTGGCGCCCGCGGCCATCGACGAAGCGGTGGTGGCCGACCATCTTTACACCCGCCAGATGCCCGATCCGGATCTGATGATCCGGACCAGCGGCGAAATGCGCATCAGTAATTTTCTTCTCTGGCAATTGGCCTACGCCGAAATCTATGTCACCCAGACCCTCTGGCCCGATTTTACCCCCGAAGAGTTTATCGATATCCTAAAAAATTTCCAGCAACGGGATCGCCGTTTTGGCAAAGTGGAACCGCAATCGGAGCTATAATCGGGTGGCCGGCGAAACCGGCCGCCGTCTCCCTGCGCCGACCATTCAATCAAGAATTGCAGCCTGCCCACACGGAACGGATCGGGCCAGGGGTGCTTGTTTTTGCTTTCCCCAGACCGCACGGTATGCTAACTTCCCGTCATCCGCGAACAGCTGTCCTATGTTTTCCGATATTGCGCGGGCGACACTGGCCGAATGCGGATGAACGCGAACCGCAGTTGAGGATTGAATGGACGGTGAGCCCTTGGCCGCCAAGATTGCGATGGATTTAGCATGCACTGGAAACGCTGGATAACTGCTCTGGTCGCTTTACCGCTGCTCATCTTGTTGATTCTGAAAGGCGGATCGACCCTCTTCACGCTGGCTGTTGCTGTCGTCGCCACCATTGCTCTGTGGGAGTACTTCGGCATCGTCTTGAGCGACCACACGCCGCAAGTGCCGGCCTATTTTCTCCTTTGGAGTTATGTCGCCGGCGCGGCCATCGTATGGACGATTCAGGGTCACGGTTTTGGGGCCCTGATCGCGCTTCTGGTGCTCCACCTGATCGGCGCCGCGATTCTTTCGATCTTCAGATTCCGCCGAACCCAGGATGCACCTGTCGTCGTTCTCAAGCAAGTGTTTGGAGTTCTCTATATCCCGGTGTCGTTGGCATTTGTCGTATTGCTATATAGCGGTTCCGACGGCATCCATTGGATCTTTCTGCTGCTGCTGGTCGTGGCCGCGGGTGACACCGGCGCTTACTATGTGGGCAGCTACCTTGGGCGGCACAAACTGGCGCCGGCCGTGAGTCCTAAAAAGACGGTGGAAGGGGCCATCGGTGGTCTGGCGGCCAACCTGATCGCGGGCGTCGCCTACAGCATGCTTTTTCTTCCCTCCATCCCGTTGTCCGGTCTCATCCTTTTCACCATGGTGGTGGGTGCCGTGGGCCAAGCCGGCGATCTGTTCGAATCGGAATTCAAGCGCGTGGCCGGCGTCAAGGACTCGGGCAAACTTTTACCCGGCCACGGCGGCTTTTTGGATCGCATGGACGCCCTGATTTTTGCCGCGCCCAGCGCCTATCTGATCAAGGAATATCTGCTCTCATGAAGTCGCTTGCCATACTTGGCGCCACCGGATCGATCGGCCGCAACACCCTGAAAATAGCAGCCAGGTTCCCCGACCACTTTTCAATCAAGGCGTTGGCCGCCAAACACAATGTCGATTTGCTGGCCGAGCAGATTCGTTTTTTTCAACCCGAGGTGGCCGTGGTGTTCGACGAATCCTCCGCTGATCAGTTGAAAAAGCGACTGCCGCCGCGCACCCGGACGGAAGTGTTGTGGGGCGTGGAGGGCTATTGCAACGCGGCCACCTGGCCCGGCGTGCAGATGGTCGTGGGTGCCATGGTTGGGGCGGCTGGATTGGCCCCCACGTTGGCCGCCATCGAGGCCGGCAAGGATATCGCCTTGGCCAACAAGGAGACGCTGGTGATGGCCGGTGCCATCGTCACCGCAGCGGTGGCCAAACACGGGGTGCGGTTATTGCCCGTGGACAGCGAGCACAGCGCAATCTTTCAATGTCTGCAAGGCCAACGCGCCCAGGAAGTGGATCGGATTATACTGACCGCCTCGGGGGGACCCTTTTTAAAAACACCGGCCGAGCAGTTCAGCGGGCTGGGGCCGGAACAGGCCCTCAAACACCCCAATTGGCATATGGGTGCCAAGATTACCATCGATTCGGCCACCTTGATGAACAAGGGACTGGAGGTGATCGAGGCCAAATGGCTGTTCGATTTGCCCCGCGAAAAGATCGAAGTGCTGGTGCACCCCCAAAGTATCGTGCACTCCATGGTCGCGTTTTGGGATGGATCGATCCTCGCCCAGTTGGGTATTCCCGACATGCAAGGGGCCATCGCCTACGCGCTCTCGCATCCCCTACGCCTGGCGTTGCGCCAGCCGCTACCGGACCTGGCCGCGCTGGGGGCACTGACCTTCGAGCCACCGGATTTGGAGCGGTTCCCGTGCCTGCAGCTGGCCTTCGATGCCTGCGCCTGCGGAGGAACGCTGCCGGCCGTGCTCAATGCGGCCAACGAAGTAGCGGTGGAGGCCTTTTTGGCCTGTCGATTGTCTTTCACCGGCGTGGCCACGGTGATTCAGGAGACCATGGCGGCCCACGAGGTGGAACCGACTCCCGATTTGAACGCGGTGCTGGCCGCCGACGCTTGGGCGCGCAGTACCGCCCAAAGCAAGGTTGAACAGTGGGCCGTCAATGAATACAATACGAACCAGTCAAGGCCGCGGGCCGGGGGTTGAAGTTTTGGACATAACCAATAACGCCACGGATGGATAGCGAACCGTTATGAGCGTCGTGCTTCATTTTATCGTTGTTCTGGGCGTCCTGATTTTTTTTCACGAATTGGGACATTTTCTCGTGGCCCGCATGTTCGGAGTGGGCGTGGAGAAGTTTTCGCTGGGTTTCGGGCCGCGCATTTTCGGCCGCACCGTCGGCCGCACCGAATACCGCCTTTCGGCCATTCCCCTGGGCGGTTATGTCAAGATGGTGGGCGAGGAGCCGGATGCGGAGCTGGCACCCGAAGATTTGCCTTTTTCTTTTACCCACAAGCACGTGGCCCAGCGCAGCCTGATTGTGGCCGCCGGACCGCTGTTCAACGTGCTGCTGGCGATTCTGATCTTTACCCTCACTCTTTTCTTTACGGGGTTGCCGAGCATTCGTCCGGTAGTCCGCGCTTTGGACGACGAGGGCCCCGCCCAGCGGGCCGGAGTCATCGAAGGTGACACGATCCAGGCGATCGATGGCCAGGCGATCGTCTCCTGGCGCGATATCGACGCGGTCATAGAGCGCAATCAAGGCACTCCTCTGGAGATGACGCTCGTCCGCAATGGCGACACGCGCGTCGTCACGGTCCAGCCCAAACAGGTCGCCGCCAAGGATATCATCTATGGCGATGATATCTCCTATTACGATCTTGGCATGCGCGGCTATGCTGAGTTGAAAGCGGTGGTGGGCAATGCGCGGCCCAATATGCCGGCCGAAAAGGCCGGACTGCGCAAAGGCGATCAGATCGTGGCCATCGACGGTCAAGCCATCGACCGCTGGCAGACGATGTTCGACAAGATCTCCTCGTCCAAGGGCAAGACGCTCGCCGTGCAAATCTTGCGCGGCGAAGAGTCCCTGAATCTGGAGATCACGCCCGTCGAGGTTCAGGATCGGAACGCGCTGGGGGTCAAGACCGTCACTTACCGCATCGGCATCGAACCGCCCGACCCGATCTTGGCCGGAGACCGGATAACGGTCCAGGTCGGCCCCTGGGGGGCGCTGCTGAACGGGCTCGACCGCACCTGGTTCGTGGTCAAGGAGACCGGACGATTTTTCGTCAAGCTGGTCGAGCGCAAGGTGCCCACCGAGGCCATCGGCGGGCCGATTCGCATCGCTTTGCTGGCCGATCAACAGGCCCAGGAAGGGATCTTGTACCTGCTGAACTTTATCGCCATCATCAGTGTCAATCTGGCCGTGATCAACCTGGTGCCCATCCCGGTGTTGGACGGCGGTCATCTGCTTTTCTTCGCCATCGAAGCGATCCAGCGCAAACCGGTCAGCATCCGCGTGCGCGAGACCGCGCAGCAGATCGGCATTTTTTTGCTTCTGCTGCTGATGATCTTCGTATTCTACAACGATATCGTGATTACCTGGTTTTGATCGAATGCATATGGGCGATGGTTTTTGAATCCATGGTCCAACGTACAAAGGGATAACCCCATGGCGAGCCGAATCGAAATTTCGTTAAAGCCGGAGCTTCCCGATGCCGAGGGCGAAGCATTGCGTCGCAAGGCGCGCGATTACTTCGGCATCGCGGTCGAGGCTGTGCGCACCGTTCACATCGTGACCATCGATGCGGCCCTGGCAGCCGAGCAGCTCCGGCGCGTCCAAACTGAGATCTTCACCAACCCGGTGACCCAGATCTCTTCGCCGGCACCCCTGGCCGTCGACGCCGATTGGATCATCTGGGTCGGCTTGCGGCCCGGCGTGCGCGACAATGCCGGCGCTACGGCCATCGAGGCCATGGAAGATCTGCTGGGCCAGCATTTGGCCAAAGAGGAGGCGGTTTACACCTCCAAGCGCTATTGCCTGAAGGGCGGCCGCTTGACCGAAGCCGACATCCGCCGGATCGCCTCCGAGTT
>JBAQGR010000724.1:0-1672 GCA_049287895.1 Desulfatitalea sp. | reverse complement strand
CTTCAGATCGGGGTTGTTGGGATCGATACGCTGGGTCATGAATATTCTTTCTATATCAAACTGATGTAGTTGAACGATGGCTGTGGTGGATCAAGTGCGCTGGTATACGCCGCGACTCTTGCGTTGGATCTTGTCCAGTTTGTGCAGCCTGAACAGAATGTTGCGCAACTTTTTTTCACCGTACCCGGTTTGGAGTTGAATTTCGGCAAAGCCCACCCCGTCCGGGCTGCGCCGGATGATCTCCAAAACCGTATCGGAAGCGGTTGCGGAGGCCTGTTTGCCGGCGCCCTTGGCGCCGGCGGCGCGACGGGTCCGGGCAGCGCCGACAGCCGCGATCATGCGCTCGATGCGCTCCAGGCGCGCAACGATCCCATCGATATCCCGCTTGGTGGGAATGTGGTAGTTGTGCATGAAAAACTTAACCATGGCATCGAAGCTGACCGATTTGCCCTTTTTTTTGGCCATACCCACCTCTCCGGAGGTGCCGCCCGTCGTGGCAGCGGCCACCAAGGCATATAACTATAAGAAATTTTTGTAACTATCGAGTATATGCCTGCATAGCTAATGAATTGCGCCCTAAAAGTCAAGGGAAAGGCGGCAAACGTCAATTGAATTCGATATCTCCGTGTGTTAGCGTGCCGCGCCGTCGTTCACCAATATCGATATCCGATAAAGGAAACTGTTTGTCATGACCTCACCCCATACCCTGCTCAATGCCTGGAACCTGCGTGCGCGCAAGGAGCTGGGCCAGAACTTTCTCGTTGAACCGACCCTGGCCGAGAAGATCGTGGAGCTGGCCGATATCGGCGCCGGGGACACCGTGCTGGAGATCGGCGCCGGTCTGGGAGCCATGACCATTGCCGCCGGGCGCCGGACGCCCCGGATGATTGCCGTGGAAAAGGATGCGCACCTGGTGCCCCTGCTGCGCGCCGAGCTGCTGGCCCACGGGTTGGACCACGTGCAGGTGCTCACGCAAAACATCCTTACGCTGGACCTGGGCCAATTGGCCGCCGAGCAGGGCCAATCCCTGACGGTCATCGGCAATCTGCCCTACAACATCTCTTCCCAGGTGCTGGTCAAGCTGATCACCGAGCGCACGGCGGTACGCCGGGCCGTGCTGATGTTTCAAAAAGAGCTGGCCGACCGTTTGAGCGCCGGGCCGGGAAGTAAAACCTACGGCCGGCTTTCGGTTTTATTGCAGTATTGCGCCGACCTGAAAGTGCTGCGCGAGGTCCGCGCCGAGATGTTCTTTCCCAAACCCAAAGTCGGGTCGGTGGTGTTGGGCATCGTTTTTAAAACCGAGATCACACCGCGGGTCGGCGACGAAAAGCTCCTGGTGCGGGTGATCCAGGCCGCCTTCGGCCAGCGGCGCAAAACGTTGCGCAACGCCCTGGGCGGCGGCCTGCCGCAATTGGGCGGGCCAGGCGCGCTGGCAGTATTGCAGCAGGCCGGCATCGATCCCCGGCGCCGGGCCGAAACCCTGAGCGTCAACGAATTTGTACTATTGACCGATACGGTGGAAAAATATTTAGGTGGATGAATCCGTTTAAACGCGAGGCAGCGTCGCATCCTATCGTGTGCCCTTGAAAGCGGCTCGGTTACGACTGGATGGTGTATCGAGACGCTGGGGGTGGCCCGAGACACTGCGCGCACGGTCAATGATCCAAATGGC
>JBAQGR010000723.1:0-12541 GCA_049287895.1 Desulfatitalea sp. | reverse complement strand
TGAATCTGCCCGAGGGTGTAGAGATGGTGATGCCGGGAGACAACGTAGCGATCACGGCCGAGTTGATTACGCCGATAGCGATGGAAAAGGAACTGCGCTTTGCCATCCGCGAAGGCGGACGTACGGTTGGCGCCGGTGTGGTTAGCGAAATCATCGAGTAAGAAAGATTGACCCATGATAATGAACGCCAAAATCAGAATCAGGTTGAAGGCTTACGATCACAAACTGTTGGATCAATCGGCAACGGACATCTTGGATACGGCCCGTAAGACCGGCGCCAAGGTGGTCGGACCCATCCCATTGCCGACCAAGATCAACAAATTTTGTGTATTACGATCTCCCCACATCGATAAAAAATCCCGGGAGCAGTTCGAGATGCGCACGCACAAGCGGCTGCTGGATATTCTCGAACCCACGCAACAGACGGTCGATGCCCTGATGAAGCTGGACCTCTCTCCGGGCGTGGATGTGGAGATCAAACTGTAGGGTAGGAAATGACGAGCCATGAGCAAAGGATTGATCGGTAAAAAACTGGGAATGACAAGCGTCTTTACATCGGATGGCCGATATATTCCGGTCACGGTGATTCAGGCCGGCCCCTGCGTGGTCACCCAGATCAAAACAGAGGCCACGGACGGCTACAACGCGTTGCAGCTGGGTTTTGAAGATAAGCGGGTTTCGCGGACCAACAAGCCGGACCAGGGTCATTTCAAGAAAAGCGGTGGCCAGTGCTTTGGCCATGTTCGCGAAGTGGCCGTGGATGACCCCAGCGCCTATGCACTGGGTCAGAATGTAGGACCAGATCTGTTTGCAGTGGGCGAACGGGTCGATGTGGTGGGCACCTCCAAAGGTCGTGGTTTTGCCGGCGTGGTCAAACGTCATAAGTTCGGCGGTGGCCGTAAGACCCACGGTGGTAAATGCTATCGGATTCCAGGTTCGATCGGCAGCAGCGCCTGGCCTTCGAGGGTCACCAAAGGCAAGAAGATGCCCGGTCATTTCGGGACGGACCGCAAAACCGCCCGCAACATGGAGATCATCGACGTCCGACCGGAAGATAACCTGATCTTGATCAAAGGTGCCATCCCAGGCCATCGGCAGGCAATGGTCATGATCAAAAAGTTGAAAAACGCTAAAAAGGATTAACCGGTAGCCCGTTGTGCGGCTCGTAAAATCAAAAAGCCCGACGCCGCTGCGGGTCCCGAACGAGGAAGAGTATGGCAACTGTAGATGTCTTCAACATTCAGGGCAACAAAGTATCCCAGGCCGAGCTGCCGGATGCCATTTTCGACGTGCCGGTTAAAAAATCCGTATTGCACCAAGTGGTCATAGCCCAGCTGGCCAAACGCCGCGGTGGGAATGCCAAGGTAAAAAACCGTAGTGATGTAGCCGGTTCCACGCGTAAGCTTTATAAACAGAAAGGTACGGGCCGCGCCCGTCGCGGTGATATCAAATCGCCCCTGATGCGCGGCGGTGGTGTGATCTTCGGGCCTCATCCGCGCTCCTATGAACAAAAGGTGACCAAAAAAGTGCGCAAGCTCGCACTGAAGATGGCCTTGACCTGCAAGCTCAAAGAAGCCGAGCTGATGATCGTGGACCGTTTCGAGATGGCCAAGATCAAGACCAAGGATTTTGTCAGTGCAGTACAGACACTTAAGGTCGCCAATGCGCTGATCATCACTGCCGAGCAGGACCTCAATCTGGAGCTTTCGGCGCGGAATGTGCCGGGTGTCAAGGTGATGCGCTACGATGGTCTCAATGTCTACGACATCCTCAAGCACACGAAGTTAGTTCTGCTTGAAGGTGCCATCAAGGGCATCGAAGGGAGGCTGCTCTCATGATCAACTACGACATCATCAAACGGCCGGTCATCTCTGAAAAGACCAATATCCAGAAGGATAAAGACAATCAGGTCACTTTCGAGGTCGACCCGCGCGCCAACCGCATTGAAGTGCAACGGGCAGTGGAGAAGATATTCAACGTGAAGGTGGCGGATATCCACACCATGCACGTACGGGGAAAGTATAAAAGGCGAGGACGCATTTTAGGAAAGCGCCGCAACTGGAAGAAGGCCATTGTCAAGCTGATGCCCGGTGAGCGCATCGAATTTTTCGAAGGGGCCTAACGCTAGGAGCTATTAGAAATGGGAATCAAGAAAGTTAAACCGACATCGGCCGGTCGCAGATCTCAGACTTTTTACGATTTTGAGGAGATCACCAAGGATCGACCTGAAAGAGGTCTCATCAAGATCCTCAAGTCCAGTGGCGGGCGTAACTGCTATGGACGTATCACAGCGCGTCGGCGAGGCGGTGGCCATAAGCGTTACTACCGCATCATCGACTTCAAGCGCGATAAGGACAGCATCCCTGCAAAGGTTGCGGCCATTGAATACGATCCCAACCGCAGTGCCCGCATTGCCTTGCTGAACTATGTGGACGGTGAGAAGCGCTACATCCTCGCTCCCGTCAACCTGAAGGTAGGGGACGCGGTCATGTCGGGACCCGAAGCGGACATCAAGCCCGGTAACGCATTGCCCCTGGCCAACATCCCATTGGGTACCCATATCCACAACATCGAGTTGAAGCTTGGCAAGGGCGGCCAGATCGTTCGCAGTGCCGGCACCTATGCTCAACTGATGGCCAAGGAAGACCGTTATGCACTGGTCAAATTGCCTTCCGGCGAAGTGCGTATGGTGCTTCTCAAATGCAAGGCCACCATCGGCCAGATTGGCAATGTGGAGCATGAAAACCTTTCCATAGGCAAGGCGGGACGCAACCGCTGGATGGGCCAGCGGCCCAAGGTACGCGGTGTGGCCATGAATCCGGTAGACCATCCCATGGGCGGTGGTGAAGGGCGATCCTCTGGAGGACGGCATCCATGTTCACCGTGGGGCATGCCCAGCAAAGGGTACCGCACGCGCAACAACAAGTCCACTGATCGCTTCATCGTCAAACGAAGAAAGTAGCACGCGCCAACCGATTGCGTGGTGCGATCGAGAGACCCGATTCGGGCGCTTATCGACAGGCATGGATGCACAGGAGAAGTTATGCCACGGTCATTGAAAAAAGGTCCATTTATAGAAGATAGCTTGATGAAGAAAGTCCTGATCTCCCAGGAGACCCGCAGCAACCGGGTCATTAAGACATGGTCGCGGCGTTCGACGATAGTACCCGAGATGGTTGGGCTGACTCTGGCCGTTCATAACGGACGCAAATTCATCCCCGTCTTCGTGACTGAAAATATGGTGGGGCACAAATTGGGTGAATTCTCGCCGACCCGCACCTTTTTCGGACACGCTGCCGATAAGAAAACCAAGAAAAAATAGGCAAGGGTTATAGGAGTAGCAATCATGCAGGTCAAAGCAGTCGCCCGATATGTGCGCGTCTCGCCGCAAAAAGTGCGTTTGATGGCCGATGCCATCAAAGGCAAGCCGGTCGAGAAAGCACTGGCTACGATCAAGTTCATGCCTCAGAAATCCGCCGGCATCGTGGAGAAGGTGTTGCGTTCAGCCGTGGCCAATGCGGATCAGATGCCGGATGTGAACATCGATGATCTTGTGGTCAGCAATCTCATTGTCGATGGTGGGCCGATGTTCAAACGTTTCCGGGCGCGTGCCCGCGGTCGCGGTACCCGCATCTTGAAAAGAACGAGTCATGTAACGGTCGTCCTGACCGACGCGTCGTTGTAACCAGGAGGAGGTAGCAGCTTGGGCCAGAAAGTCAACCCGATTGGATTAAGGCTGGGTATCGTTAAAACATGGGAATCCCGGTGGTTCGCGGACAAAAAATATGCCGAATACATTCAACAGGATTTCAACCTGCGTAACTTTGTCAAGAAAAAGCTTTTTCATGCAGGGGTATCGCGCATCGAGATAGAGCGCTCAGCCAAACGCATCCGATTGAGGATCTTCACGGCGCGGCCTGGAATAGTGATCGGGAAAAAGGGATCTGAAATCGAACGGCTCAAGCAGGATATAGAAAAGACAGTTTCCCAGGAAGTCATGATCGACATCCAGGAAGTGCGTAAACCCGAAATCGATGCCCAGTTGGTGGCCGAAAATGTGGCCATGCAAATTGAACGGCGAGTGGCCTTCCGCCGTGCCATGAAAAGAGGCGTGACCTCCGCGATGCGCTTCGGCGCCCAAGGTGTCAAAATCATCTGTTCGGGTCGCCTGGGAGGCGCGGAGATGGCACGCAGGGAGTGGTATCGCGAGGGAAGGGTGCCTTTGCACACACTGCGCGCGGACATTGATTATGGTTTCACCGAAGCGCGTACTACCTACGGTGCGATCGGTGTAAAGGTTTACATCTTCAAGGGAGAGATCCTGAAGAAGGAAGATCCGCAAGTTCAAGGATAGTCCTCTTCGGAGAAAAGCAGTCTAAACGCAGGCGCAAACGACGGCGATGCTGCGTTGAACCAGGAGAGTGGTTGTTATGCTAAGCCCGAAAAAGGTCAAATTCCGTAAACAGATGAAAGGCAAAATGCGAGGGACGGCTCGTCGCGGCGCCACCCTCAATTTTGGAGAATACGGATTGCAGGCAGTTGATTGCGGTTATATCAGCGCCAAACAGATTGAGGCTGCCCGTATCGCCATGACCCGGCATGTCAAACGTGGCGGCAAAATCTGGATTCGCATATTCCCGGACAAACCGTTGACTAAAAAACCCGCTGAAGTGCGCATGGGTAAGGGCAAAGGCGCACCCGAATCCTGGGTGGCCGTCATCCGTCCCGGTCTGGTGCTCTACGAAATGTCTGGAGTGACCAAGGAGATGGCCCAGGAAGCGCTGCGGTTGGCCGCGCACAAGCTTGCGGTGAAAACGCGATTCGTTGAGAGGAGCGAAACGATATGAAAATCAATGATGTTCGAGCGCTCGGTCAAGGCGAATTGAAGCGTAAGCTTGCCGATCTGAAGCATGAGCTGTTTAACCTGCGCTTCCAGAAAGGGATCAGCCAGCTTGAGAACCCGCGCAAGATGAACCAGACCCGGAAAGATATCGCGCGTATCAACACGGTGCTCACCGAGATGGCGCATAACCCCATGAAGACGAATAATTAGGGGCGCATATGATTAAAACACGTGGAACAAAACGGCAGGTGGTTGGCACGATCGTCAGCAATAAAATGGACAAAACGGTGGTGGTCGTATCCGAGCGGTTGGTGAAACATCCTTTATATAAGAAGTTTATCCGCCGCCAGCACAAATACGTGGCCCACGATACCGGTAACGCCTGCGGCATCGGCGACCGGGTACTCATTACCGAATCTCGGCCGTTGAGCAAAACCAAACGCTGGCGCGTCAGCCGAATCATCGAAAAAGCCGTTTAACGCTAGAGGGAAAAGAAAATGATTCAGAGCGAAACTAGACTAACTGTGGCAGACAACTCCGGTGCGCGCGTCTTGTACTGCATCAAAGTATTGGGAGGCACCCGGCGCCGATACGCCAGCCTGGGCGATGTCATCGTCGTTTCGGTCAAGGATGCCATTCCCAACGCAAAGGTGAAAAAGGGTGACGTACACAAAGCCGTGGTGGTGCGTACCTCCAAGGAAGTGCAACGTCCGGACGGTTCGTTCATTCGATTCGACGACAACTCGGCGGTATTGATCAATAATCAGCGCGAACCCCTGGGAACCCGCATCTTCGGACCGGTGGCCCGCGAACTGCGCGCCAAACGCTTTATGAAAATTGTTTCGCTGGCCCCTGAGGTCATTTAGCGATGGAGTCAAGTCCAATGGAGCGATCTAAGAGTAAACTGAAAAAAGACGATAAGGTCAAGGTTCTTACCGGTAAAGACAGAGGCAAGATCGGTAAAGTCCTCAAAGTGGACCGCAAAAAGCAACGCGTCCTCGTCGAACACGTCAACATGATCAAAAAGCACCAACGGCCGACCGCGCAGAACCGGCAGGGTGGCATCGTCGAGAGCGAAGCGCCGCTGGATTGGTCCAACGTGATGTTGATGTGCAACAAATGCGTAAAACCGGTCCGGATTAAAATGCAACAGCTTGATGACGGCAAAAAAGTGCGCGTGTGCCGCAAATGCAATGAGCAGATAGACGCCTGATTGATCTCATTGCAGGCACTACTTGCGGAGGAGTGGAATGTCACAGCTTCAAACATACTATGAAGAGCAGATTGTTCCTAAGCTCAAAGAGAAATTCCAGTACACGAATGTACACCAGATTCCCAAACTGGAAAAGATCGTGTTGAACATGGGCTTGGGACAGGCCATCCAGAACATAAAGATCATTGATTCGGCTGTAGAGGAACTGATGGGTCTCGCCGGGCAGCGGCCGGTGGTGACCAGGGCCAAGAAATCCATCGCGGCCTTCAAATTGCGCACCGGTATGCCCATCGGCGTGATGGTTACTTTGCGTCGCCAGCGTATGTTTGATTTCCTGAACAAACTGGTCAACGTCGCCCTACCGCGCGTGCGCGACTTCAGAGGTGTCTCGCCGAAAGCTTTTGATGGGGCCGGTAACTATTCGCTGGGGATCAAGGAGCACATCATTTTCCCTGAGATCGATTATGACAAGATCGAGAATATCAAGGGAATGAACATCAGCATTGTGACAACCGCCAAGAGTGACGAAGAAGGCCGCGAGCTGCTGACCCTTTTAGGGATGCCTTTTCGCAAATAACGAGGCCTTAAGGAGGAAGATTTGGCAAAGACATCATTACGATTGAAAGCGCTGCGCAAACCCAAATTCAGCGTTCGGGTATATAACCGCTGTCCCCTGTGCGGTCGTCCGCGCGCATTTATCCGCAAATTTGGCATTTGCCGCATCTGTTTCCGCAACATGGCATCCCAAGGGAAACTGCCTGGCGTGATTAAATCGAGCTGGTAGATTGCTCGCTGAGAGCGACAACCTCTGGCCGATCCAAGCTGGTAACGATTTTTTGAGTAAACGGAGAATAAGATGGCGATCACCGATCCAATTGCCGATATGTTGACCCGGATCCGCAATGCAGGCAAGGCCAAATTGAACAGCGTTGATATCCCGGGCTCCAAGATCAAGACCGAGCTGGCCAAAGTGATGAAGAGCGAAGGATTCATCCGCAACTATAAGTTCATCAAAGACGGCAAGCAGGGCATTTTGAGAGTCTATCTGAAGTACGGCGACGATCAATCCCACGTCATTCTCGAAATGAAGAGTGTGAGCAAACCGTCCCGGCGGATCTACAAGGGTGCCAACGATATCGAGCCCATATACAATGGCATGGGCATCGCCATTTTGTCGACCTCCAAAGGGATCCTGACAGACAAGCAGGCGCGCAAAGATAATATCGGTGGTGAAGTTCTCTGTACCATGTTCTAAGCCGCGGTAGCAGCCGAAAAGCAACCGCTTGCGGTGATGATGGCGCCGGAGTAGTAGTGAAATAGATTACGATCCATACTGAAAAGCTGCCAAGGGCCGACGCTCAGAGGCAGCCGGATGTAGCACAGAGGTGGAAAAGATGTCGCGAGTAGGGAAAAAGCCAATCCGTGTACCGGAAAAGACGACGATCTCACTCAAGAATGGTACGATAACGGTTCAGGGCAAAAACGGCAAATTGTCGCATAGCATGCACCCTGATATCGATCTGAAAATAGAAAAAGACCGGATCGATGTCACCATGAAAACCGATGATCGCAAGACGCGTGCGCTCCAAGGCATGACCCGCAGCATCGTTGCCAACATGGTGACCGGTGTCAGTCGGGGATACGAGCGGGTCCTGGAGATCAATGGCATCGGTTATCGCGCCGAGGCAAAGGGAAAGAGCCTACTGTTTAACCTGGGATTCTCCCATCCCATCAGTTTTCCTCTGCCCGACGGCATCACGGCTGCGGTTGAAAAGAACAACGTGGTCAAATTGGCCGGTATCGATAAGCACCTTTTGGGCCAAACCGCGGCGCGCATCCGGCAGCTGCGACCACCGGAGCCCTACAAAGGAAAAGGTATCAAATACGCGGAAGAGCACATCCAGCGCAAAGCGGGTAAGACAGGAACCAAGTAATACACGGAATAGGTTCCGTCCTCCGCGGAGAAGCATATATACTTAATGGCGTCCGTTTGTGGACGCAGGTGGGGATCATCATGAGTGCAACAAATCCAAAAGAAATCGCTCGGGTAAAACGTAAAGCGCGCATCCGCAAAAGAATGACCGGAACGCCCGAACGGCCGCGGCTGTCTGTATTCAGAAGCGCCAAGCATATTTACGCCCAGATCATCGACGACAGGGGCGGCAGCACCCTGGTCACTGCTTCGAGTGTCGAGGGGGCCTTCAAAGAGCAGCCTAAATTTGCAACTAAAGTTGCAGCGGCGAGCTTTGTCGGCAAGCTGGTGGCACAGCGTGCTTTGGAAAAAGGCATCAAAAAAGTCGTCTTTGACCGTAACGGTTTCTTGTACCATGGTCGCGTCAAGGCCATATCGGATGGAGCGAGAGAAGCGGGTTTGGACTTCTAAGCAGTCATTGGGCGCAACGCGCATAAGGAGGAAAGCCCTTGTTTAAACAAGATATCGATGAAACCCAATTAATTGATAAAGTGGTTCATATCAGCCGCGTGGCCAAAGTCGTCAAAGGTGGTCGCCGTTTCAGCTTCAGCGCCATCGTGGTGGTTGGAGATGGTCGAGGCAATGTGGGGTGCGGATTGGGCAAGGCGGGTGAAGTTCCCGAAGCGATTCGCAAGGGTGTCGAGAAGGCCAAAAAAAGTATGGTCCGTGTACCCGTGAAAGAGGGAACTATTCCATACCAGGTAGTGGGTCGATTTGGTGCTGGACGGGTTATGCTCAAGCCGGCCATGGAAGGAACGGGCGTTATTGCCGGAGGTGCCGTGCGCGCGGTACTCGAAGCGGTGGGCATTCAGAATATTTTGACAAAATGTATGGGTACCAGCAATCCGCACAATGTGGTCAAAGCAACCATCGAAGGGTTGCGACAGCTGCAAAGCTCCGAACAAGTGGCGGCCCGGCGTGGATTGCAGGTGGCCGATTTAAGATAAGGGACAACGCACATGGCTGGCAAAATCAACGTCACCCTTAGGAAGAGTATGATCGGACGGCCCGAGAAGCACCGCAAAGTGTTGCGTGGAATGGGGCTGACCAAGATGCACAAAACGGTCCAATTGGAAAATACGCCGGCGATCCGGGGTATGATTCAAAAGGTATTGCACCTGGTAGAGGCTGAGGAGATCAAGCAATGAAGTTGCACGAACTGAAACCGGCCAAAGGAGCGACCAAAGACCGTACGCGCAGAGGCCGCGGTGTGGGGTCCGGCTTGGGCAAAACCGCGGGTCGGGGCAGCAAAGGCCAGAATGCGCGCAGTGGCGTCGGCATTCGCCCGGGCTGGGAGGGCGGCCAGATGCCGCTGCACCGCAGATTGCCCAAGCGCGGATTTACCAACATTTTCAAAAAAGATTTCGCGATCATCAATGTGAGTGACCTGGGACGCTTCGATGCCGGCATGGTGGTCGATCAGGCCGCTTTGGTGCGCAGTGGATTGCTCAAAGGTCGACACGACGGGATCAAGCTGCTCGGTCAAGGCGATATCGGTGTGTCGCTAACGGTTAAAATCAATGCCATCAGCCGCAGCGCCAAGGAAAAGATAGAAGCGGCCGGGGGCTCCGTAGAGGTAATCTAATGGTAGGCAGCGGATTCGGCAACATTTTCAGGATTCCGGAATTGCGCAAGCGCCTCTTCTACACAGCAGCGCTGCTGGCGGTATACCGCATCGGCGTCTATGTGCCTACTCCCGGCGTTGACGCGGCGGCTCTGAAATCCTATTTTGACGCCATGCAGGGAACGATCTTTGGCGTGTTCAACATGTTCACCGGCGGTGCCTTGGAACAGTTGTCGGTCTTTGCCCTCGGCATCATGCCCTACATCAGCGCGTCGATCATCTTGCAGCTGCTGACCGTGGTCGTACCTCATTTGGAAGAACTCAAGAAAGAGGGAGAGCAGGGTCATAAGAAGATCACCCAATACACGCGCTATGGCACTATTGTACTGAGTATCATCCAGGGGTTGGGCATAGCGGTCGGTTTGGAGAGTATGCAATCGCCCACCGGCGCCGCTGTGGTGTATGATGGCGGTTGGGACTTCCGCTTGATGACCGTTATCACCCTTACAGCCGGCACCGCATTTATAATGTGGCTGGGCGAGCAAATCACCGAACGCGGCATCGGCAACGGCATCTCCCTGATTATTTTTGCGGGTATCGTGGCACGCATGCCGGCGGCGGTAGGCAATACGCTTCGTCTGGTTCAGCAAGAGGAGATGGGCATCTTCGCTTTGATCATTATTACTATCATGATGGTCCTGGTGATCGCCGTCATTATTTTTGTAGAGCAAGGGCAGCGCCGCATCCCGGTGCAATATGCCAAACGGGTCGTCGGCCGACGCATGTACGGCGGTCAGAGCACACATCTGCCGCTGAAGATCAACTCGGCCGGTGTCATTCCACCGATTTTCGCTTCATCGATCATTATGTTTCCGGCGACCATCGCCCAATTCGCCCAAGTGGCCTGGCTGAAGAGCATCGCCGACGCCTTTCATCCTGGAAGCATTTACTACAGCTTGCTCTATGTCGCTTTTATCGTTTTTTTCTGCTATTTTTACACGGCTGTCACTTTCAATCCCATAGATGTGGCCGAGAACATGAAAAAGCACGGCGGCTTCATTCCGGGCATACGTCCCGGAAAGCGTACCGCCGACTATATCGATAGAGTACTGACGCGTATCACCCTGGGGGGTGCCATTTATGTCTCCCTGGTGTGCGTGTTGCCGACGCTGTTGATCGCGAAATTTAACGTGCCTTTCTATTTTGGCGGTACAGCCCTTTTGATCGTCGTAGGCGTGGCCATCGATACCATCGCACAGATGGAATCGCACATGCTGACACGACACTATGAGGGGTTTTTGAAGAAAGGCAGCATCAAAGGTCGAAGGTAGAAACAAGTACCGTTGTCCACGGATCAATGGCAAGGAGAAGGACCAGGGGGATTGATGGCCAAGGAAGAACCGATACGGGTAGAGGGGGTCGTTTTGGAAACACTACCCAATGCCATGTTCAAAGTGGAACTGGAAAACAAGCACCAGGTTCTGGCCCACATCAGTGGTAAAATGCGAATGCACTTTATTAAAATTTTGCCCGGGGACAAGGTGACGGTGGAGTTGTCCCCTTATGATTTGAGTCGCGGCCGGATTACTTATCGCTCCAAGTAGTTCCCGAAGTGCTCAGGGCGCCACAGGGCGTAATAATAACGGCGGTCAAAACATCGGAGTGGCGAACAGAGGAGTTAAACACAATGAAGGTCAGGACGTCCGTAAAAAAAATCTGTAGCAAATGCAAGGTGGTTCGGCGCAAAGGCGTCATACGGATCATTTGTGAGAATAAACGTCACAAGCAAAGACAAGGTTAAGCGTCTTGATGGTTTAGAGGAGGATTCGCTTTGGCACGAATTGCGGGTGTAGATTTACCGAGGCGCAAACGGATCGAAATTGGACTGACCTATATTTACGGTATTGGTCGCGCCACGTCCAACAAAATTCTTCAGGAATCAAAAATCGATCCCAATACTCTCACCGACGATCTTACGGATTCTGAAATCAATAACATCCGTAAGGTGATCGACAGTACGTGTAAGGTGGAGGGCGAGCTGCGCACCGAAACATCCATGAACATCAAACGACTCATGGATCTGGGGTGCTATCGCGGGCTTCGTCATCGCCGCGGGTTGCCGGTCAACGGGCAGCGGACAAAGACCAATGCGCGTACGCGCAAAGGGCCCAAACGCTCCGCCGTCAGGAAAAAGGGCGCAGCTAAGAAGAAGTAGCCATTCAACAGTTTGAGGGATTTAGCAGATGCCGAAAAAGACACGTACCAAGAAAAAAGAGAAAAAGAATGTCTCCAATGGTGTGGTGCACATTCAGTCGACCTTTAACAACACCATTATTACCATCACCGACACTGCTGGCAACGTGGTCTCCTGGTCCAGCTCTGGAGTCATGGGTTTTAAAGGGTCGCGCAAAAGCACCCCTTTCGCTGCTCAATTGACCGCTGAAGACGCTGCCAAAAAAGCCATCGAGCATGGCATGCGCAATGTCGAAGTCTACGTGAAAGGTCCCGGGGCAGGAAGGGAATCGGCATTACGTTCCTTGCAGGCCGCCGGTTTTAACGTAACGCAAATTAAGGACGTAACGCCCATTCCGCACAACGGCTGCCGTCCGCCGAAACGGCGCAGGGTTTAACCATCGTGCCTATGTGCGCATGAGGCCGATAGGCTTCGGACACGGAAGTGAAACACTCGCTGGGCGCAATGTGGCCTGGGCGCCGTGGCGAACGCCCGCCAGCGACGGTGCAGAAAGATCCAGAACATCGGTGGGTCCCTGCACCTCGACCGCTGGAAGTATAATGGCCGACACGCCATTTTAAAATAGAACTTCGCTGCATTGCTAAAGGAGGCAATTTTGGCACGCTATACTGGTTCGGTTTGTAGAATATGCCGGAGAGAAAATATAAAGCTCTTTCTCAAAGGCGACCGTTGTTACTCTGAGAAATGCGCGTTCG
>JBAQGR010000722.1:0-1662 GCA_049287895.1 Desulfatitalea sp. | reverse complement strand
ACCTGCACCTGCCCCATCTGCTGCTCTATGCGCCATCGCTGCTGGTGGTGCACGACCGGGTGGCCGGCCGCACGGAACTGCGGGTGCCCGTGCGCCAGGGCAGCGAGGGGCAGATCGATGCATTGATCGAAAGATTCCACGACCGGGTCCGCGGGCCTGCGCCGGAGGCAGCGGACTTCACCCTGCCGGCCGCGGGTTTGAGTGCCAACTTCACCCCGGCGGCCTACGAAGCGGCGGTCCAGCGCATCATCGACTACATCCGCGCCGGCGATGTCTACCAGGTCAATCTCTCCCAGCGCTTCACGGTCCCCTTCCAGGGAGATGCCTTCGCCCTCTTCCGCCATCTGTGGCAGCGCAATCCGGCGCCCTTCTTCGCGTTCGTCCAGGGGGGCGACCACCAGATTCTCTCGACCTCACCCGAACGCTTTTTACTGCAAACCGACCGCCGCGTCGAAACCCGGCCCATCAAGGGCACGCGGCCCCGGGGCCGTACCGCCGAAGAGGACGCGGCCCTGCGCCGCGAGCTGGCCGCCAGTGCCAAGGACGATGCCGAGCTCTCCATGATCGTGGATCTGCTGCGCAACGATCTGGGCAAGGTGTGCCGGCCCGGTTCGGTGGCCGTGGCCGAGCATAAGCGCATGGAAGCCTACCAGAATGTCTATCACCTGGTCTCGGTCGTGGAGGGTGAACTGGAAGCGGAGCAGAACAGCGTGGACCTGCTGCGCGCCACCTTTCCGGGAGGCTCGATCACCGGCTGCCCCAAGGTGCGCGCCATGGAGATCATCGACGAACTGGAGCCGTGCCGCCGCCACCTCTACTGCGGCAGCATCGGCTACATCGGATTTCACGATACGATGGATCTCTCCATCGCCATCCGCACGGCCACGGTCGTCGGCGACACGCTTTGCTTCTCGGTAGGCGGCGGGGTGGTCTTCGACTCCGATCCGGCCGCCGAATACCAGGAGACCCTGCACAAAGGGCGCACCTTGATGGCCGCGTGTCAACCGGCCGAGGCCCGAATCTCTTCGGTGGCCGTAGTGTGGCTCAACGGACGACTGCTGCCCACCGCGGAAGCCGCCGTGCCCATCAACGATCAGGGATTGCTTTACGGACATGGATTTTTCGAAACCATCCGCGTGGACAAGGGCCGCGCGCCGCTGTTGGCCGATCACGTGGCGCGCTTCAACGCCACCTGGCGCGCCTTGATGCCCAGCGCCCCGCCCGACCTGACCTGGGAAGCGATCATCGCCCAGGTGGTAACCGCCAACCGGCTCCAGGACGGTTGCGCGGCCGTCAAGCTTCTCGCCACGCGCGGCAGCCGCAGCGCGGCCCCCTGGGATCACACCCTGCTGGTCACGGCGCGGCCCTACACCCACCGGCTGGCCGGAAAATCGCAAACCGGCCTCGGCCTGGGCACCTATCCCCATAGCCGTCAAACCCCCCTGGCCGACCACAAGACCCTCAACTATCTTTACTACCTGCGCGCCGGCCAATGGGCCCAGGCCAACGGTTTCGACGAGGCCCTGATCCTCAACCCGGACGGCACGGTATCGGAAACCAACACAGCCGGCCTGCTGATCATCCAAGGCCGGGAAGTGATCCGGCCGTTATCCGCTGCCGTGCTTCCCGGCGTGATGGCCGCCGCCGCCTGCCGCCGGTTGG
>JBAQGR010000721.1:0-3160 GCA_049287895.1 Desulfatitalea sp. | reverse complement strand
CGGCGATACAACACTGCACGAAACCCGCTGGATTTCAGCCATAAGCCGGACGGTGAGCGCATCAGCGCCGCGGAAGTGGAGCAGCAGTTGGCCGCTATCCACTATCGGCTCAAACCGTTGGATATCGTCCTGGTGCGCACCGGCGCGGACGCTGTCTGGGGCCGCCCCGAATACCTGATCAAAGGGGCCGGCATGACCCGGGAGTCCACCTTATATCTTCTGGAGCGTGGCATCAAAATCGTAGGCATCGATGCCTGGTCCTGGGATCGGCCCCTGCCCTTTCTGGCCCAAGAGTTCCAGCGCACAGGGGACCCCTCGGTGATTTGAGAAGCCCACTTTGCCGGCATCGAACGCGGGTACTGTCATATGGAAAAACTCTCCGGCCTGGACCGAATCCCCAAACCCCATGGCTTCAAGGTGGCCGGCTTTCCCATCAAGATCAAAAACGCCTCCGTCGGCTGGACCCGTCCGTTAGCGATCATCGATACGTGACGCGCAGGTGAATACTCCTTCTACGGCCGTCGGCGGAGAGAAGAACTCCCCAGAGGAAGAGATCCTGCCAAAAAATTCAAACCCGATATGCTTTTGACCTGTGTAACTGGCTTGCCCGGCTTGACTTTTGGGCGGTGGCGGGATAGGTCTCTGCCATGCAAACCGTCGTTCATATAGATAATCTGCGCATCGGCCAGGGCATGCCCCTGACCATCATCGCCGGGCCGTGCGTCATCGAAACGCCGGAGACGACCTACGCCATCGCCGCCACGCTCAAGCGTCTGACCGACCAATTGGCATTGCCCTTGATCTTCAAAGCCTCTTTCGACAAGGCCAACCGCACCTCCATCGATGCCTACCGCGGTCCCGGCCTGGAGAAAGGGCTGCAAATCCTGGCCCGGATCAAGGCCGAACTGGGCATTCCACTGCTCTCGGACGTGCACGATATCCGGCAGGTGGAGCGCGCGGCCCAGGTGCTGGACGTGCTGCAAATCCCGGCTTTTCTATGCCGCCAGACCGATTTCATCCTGGAAGTGGCCCGCGCCGGAAAAGTGGTCAATATCAAAAAGGGACAGTTCCTGGCGCCCTGGGATGTGGCCAACATCGTGGAAAAAATTGCCTCGGTGGGCAACCGGCGGATTCTGCTGACCGAGCGGGGTGCCATGTTCGGCTACAACAACCTGGTGGTGGACATGCGCGCGATTCCCATCATGCGGGCCACCGGGTATCCCGTTGTTTTCGACGCCACCCACAGCGTGCAGTTGCCCGGAGGCGCCGGCAAGAGCTCGGGTGGCCAGCGGCAGTACGCCCCTGTGCTGGCGCGAGCCGCGGTCGCGGCGGGCGCCGACGCCATCTTCATGGAGGTGCACCCCGACCCGGACCGGGCCTTGTGCGACGGCCCCAACTCATTGCCCACCGCCGACCTGGAGCCGCTGCTGGCGCAACTCAAGGCCATCCACCAGATCGTACCCCCGGGAGCCTGACCTCTATGGTCACCGAACGACTCAAACAGGTCCAAATGGTGTTGCTGGATGTGGACGGCGTTTTAACCGCCGGAGAGATCATCTATGGCGACAGCGGCGAGCAGTTCAAAGTTTTCAATGTCCGGGACGGCCTGGGCATCCGCATGCTCAAGGCGGCCGACATCCAGGTGGGGATCGTCACCGGCCGTGGCGGGAGCGCCCTGCGCCATCGCTGCACAAACCTGGGCCTCGATCTGGTGTTCGAGGGGGTCCGCGACAAGGCCCAGGCATTGGCCCAGGCTAACGCAGCCACCGGTATTGCCGCGGAGGCGACGGCGTTCATCGGCGACGACCTTCTGGACCTGTCAATCATGAAACGGGTGGGGTTGGCTGTGGCCGTGGCCGATGCCCATGCCATGGTGCGTGCCATCGCTCACCTCACCACCCAGGCGGCCGGCGGCCGGGGTGCGGTCCGCGAAGTATGTGAAGCCATCCTCAATGCCCAAGGCCGCTGGGATGCCATCCTGCAGAAATTATTCAATGGCTGATCGCAAACACCTCATCAAGTACATCATCATCACGGTGGTCCTACTGATATTCGCCGCGCTGGCGGGGCTCTTCACTCACGCCCGTCGTCCGCAGGGGCAGCCGGTGCCCATACCCGAGGTGGCCACCAAGGCGCTCATGACCCTGGTCGGCATCCACCAGACCGCCACCAAAGAGGGACAGGTGCAGTGGGAACTGGATGCCGACTCGGCCCAACTGGAAGCGGACGGCAACCGCATGATCCTCACCGCGCCCCGGGTGGATTTTGTCATGAAGGACGGTACCAAGGTCCGGCTGACCGCCAAACAGGGCGTCCTCGACACGCACAACAACGATATGGCGGTCAGCGGCGAAGTGCGTCTGCGCAACGACCAATATCTATTGGAGACCGAGGCCCTCGCCTACCAACACGACCGCCGCACATTGCATTCCGATGCACCGGTTCACATCATCGGACCGGCGTTTGACTTGCGCGCCGATCAAATGACGTATAATCTGGAAGAGAACCGGGCACAATTCGACGGGCGGGTGGAAGGGAATTTCAATGAAGCGTTCTCTCTCTGACATCAAGGGCGGTAACTGCATCGCCATCGTGTGGGGCTTGGCACTCCTGTTGTGGGGGTTGCCCGCAGCCGGAACGCTTTGGGCGGCCGATGGCACCGCCACCCCACCGCCGGCGAACCCCATTCACATCACCGCCGACCAACTGGTTTCGGACACAGCCGGCCGTACGGCCGAATTCATCGGAAATGTGAAAGTGGTGCAGGGCCAGACCACCATCACGTCCGACCGGTTGAAGCTGAACTATAAGGGCGGCAGCAAGTCACCCACCCAAACCGATGCCGACAGCATCGACACCATCGAGGCGCAGGGCCATGTGCGCATGGAGATGGACAATAGAGTTGCCGTGGCCGAAAAGGCCGTCTATACTACCGCCGATAGGAAGCTGGTGCTTTCCGGTCCAGGAGCGCAAATCTCCAGCGGCCCGGATGTGGTCGAAGGCACAACCATCACATTTTTCCGCGACAGCGGGCGGGTGGAGATGGTCGGCCAGGTCAAAGCGATCATCCGCTCCGATCAAAGGGGCTTGAACTGAGACCAGCGAGCTGTTATACCTTCTCGTCCAACGGAACCAGGGAACCCATGGCGATATTAGCCAT
>JBAQGR010000720.1:0-5213 GCA_049287895.1 Desulfatitalea sp. | reverse complement strand
CCCAAGCGGAAAATCAACACATACTCGTGCTCCAGGGTGACGTAGGCCCCGGGCGGCAGCATGCCCGACCCCATGAATTTATTGGGGGCATTGGTGGTCTTGCGCCAGATAATGGCCGGCAGCTGATCAAAACCCAGGGCTCGAAACGCTAAAATGATGCGGGCATGGTTGGCAAACAGGCGAAACCGACCATCAATCGTACGGGTGGCGTCACCGATATTGATACAGACGATGCCGCCAGGTTTGACGACGCGGCGCAGTTCGGCCCACACCTTGTCCAATTGACAGTGCATCCGTTCAAAGGCCTGGTCGGTGTCGGCCGCGGCCAAAGCCTTCCTTGCGGCCGGGTCTGCGGCGCAAAACAGTTCGTCCCACATTTCGATCATGGGGTATGGGGGTGAGGTGACGACGAGGTCAATGCTTTCGGGGTTGAGGCTATCCATGTCCGCGGCGTCCGCGAAGATCATTCGATGCAGTGTTTCCATAGGTCGATTCCGTGACTCCTTATTCTGCAGGGTTCTTCACCACCTCGCGGACAATGGTCTGGGCATCGGCCTGGATACGACCCAGATGCGCCTCGTCCTTAAAGCTTTCAGCATAAATCTTATAGATATTTTCGGTGCCCGACGGCCGCGCCGCAAACCATCCATTGGCCGCCACCACCTTCAAGCCGCCGATAGCAGCTCCATTTCCCGGCGCATGGGTCAGGGCGGCGTCGATGGGTTCACCGGCCAGCTCCTTCAAACGAATTTTCTCCGGAGAAAGCTTGGCCAGGGCCGCTTTCTGTTGCAGTGTGGCCGGCGCATCGATGCGCGCATAGACCGGCGCGCCGAACCGGCTTGCCAGCCGCGCATACTGTTCGCCGGGATCACGCCCCGTGCGCCCGGTCATTTCGGCGGCCAGCAGGCAGGCGATGATCCCGTCTTTGTCCGTGGACCAGGCCGTACCGTCCATGCAGGTGAACGAAGCGCCGGCACTCTCTTCGCCGCCGAAGCCCAGCGAACCGTCCAAAAGACCCTCGACGAACCATTTAAAACCCACCGGCACCTCATACAGGGATCGCCCCATCGCGCTGGTAACGCGGTCGATCATTTGACTGCTCACCAAAGTTTTGCCGACGGCGGCGGACTGGGGCCACTGGGGCCGGTGCTGGAAAAGATAATCGACGCACACCGCCAAATAGTGGTTGGGCGGCAGCAATCCCGCCCCGCGGGTGATGATGCCATGGCGGTCATGGTCGGTATCGCAGGCGCAGGCGAGTTGAAAGCGATCCTTGAGAGCGATCAGGCGCTGCATCGCATGGGGCGAGGATGGGTCCATGCGGATGCGGCCATCCCAATCCAAACTCATGAAGCGAAAAGTAGGGTCCACGGTGTCGTCCACCACCGTGAGGTTCAACCCATACCGTTCGGCGATCACTGGCCAGTAGTGCACGCCGGCGCCCCCCAGCGGGTCCACGCCGAAAGCGATTCCGGCGTTACGGATGGCCGCCATGTCGATCACCCGGCTCAAATCGCGGGTGTAGGCATCAATATAATTGTAACGATGGGTGCTCGGCGCGCGCAGCGCGCGTTCGTAAGGAATCCTTTTCACCCCTTTCAGCCCACCGCCCAGCAGATCATTGGCTGTTTTCTCGATCCAGCCGGTGATGTCGCCGCCGGCCGGGCCGCCGCTGGGGGGATTGTATTTAAAACCGCCGTCTTCGGGCGGATTGTGGGAGGGAGTAATCACGATCCCGTCGGCCAGGCCACTGGTCCGACCGTGGTTATAGGTCAGAATCGCATGGGAAATGGCGGGCGTGGGGGTATACTCGCGCCCATCGGCGATCATCACCTCGACACCGGCCGCGGCCAGCACTTCCAGGGAGCTGGCAAAGGCCGGCATGGAGAGCGCATGGGTATCCATCCCCAGGAAGAGCGGCCCATTGATGTTATGGGCGTTGCGGTAGAGACAGATCGCCTGGCTGGTGGCCAGGATGTGTGCTTCGTTGAAGCTGCTTTTCAGAGACGATCCACGGTGCCCCGAGGTGCCGAAAGCCACACGCTGGTCGGCGATGGCAACATCGGGTGTGTAAGTATAATAGGCCGTGATTAGTTCCGGTATGTGGACAAGCATGGCCGCTGGCACTTGTTTGCCTGCGAGCGGACTGATGGTCATGGAAAATGCTCCTTTCTATTTACGGGTAACGGACGACCTGTGCGCATCAGTGGTGTTCGGACGCCGAAGGATGGGCAGCAAGAGACGTCGCCACGCGGGAAGAGCCAGGTCGACGCCTACCCAAAGATTGCAAGCACCATAGCACGCCCTTGCCACCGTGAAAAGCGGGGTATTGATATGGCACCATTTTCACCTTGCATGGCACAGACATCGCCCCTATATTGGCTCGCTGCGGGATGGATCGGATTACAGGGAGAGTGAAAGGAGCGGGCGATGGCATCGGAAACCAAAGTATTGAAGGGTTACGTAAAAACGGAGAATATGATCCTGCTGGTGGTGGCGGCCCTGGCAATGGGATTTGTGGGTGGGGTCGTGTTCAGCGTCTACCGATCCGCCGATACCGTGCCTGTTGCGGCGGAACACGAAGCCCCGCAACAAGTTACCGCGGAACAAAAGCAGATGTTAGCGGCCTTGCAGGAAAAGACGAAGAGTACTCCCGACGACGTAAACGCCTGGACCCAGTTGGGCCACCTCTACTTCGATATGGATCAGCCGGCCGATGCCATCAAAGCGTATGAGACCTCTTTGGCCTTGGACGGCAAGCGTCCGGATGTCTGGACCGACCTGGGAGTGATGTACCGACGCAACGGCGATCCCAAAAAAGCGGTGCAGACCTTCGACCATGCGCTCTCCCTCAAGCCAGATCATCAGATCGCCTTATACAACAAAGGCATTGTGCTCATGCACGATCTCAAGGAACCCAAAGGCGCCCTGGAGGTGTGGGAAAAGTTGCTGGCCATCGATCCAAACGTCAAGACTCCCGGCGGCGATACCCTGAAAAGTATTGTCGAGCAACTGAAGAAAAATGGATCCTCTTGATAGAGCGTAAACTTCTCTCCGCCAAAAGAAAGCAAACAGGGAAAAATGACTTTTCATGTTCATAAACGGCGTACCATTCGGCATGGGCGAGTATTCGATATCACCGTCGAGAATGTCACCTTTCCCAATGGCTTCAACGTGGATTTGGAGATTCTACGCCATCCGGGTGCATCGGCGGTGGTACCGCTCTTGGATGCGGAGACGGTGGTCATGCTCAAACAGTACCGTCACGCCATCGGCGATTTCATGTGGGAAATACCGGCCGGCACCTTTGACGGCCGGGAGGACCCGCTGGTGTGCGCGCGCCGCGAGCTGACCGAAGAGACCGGCTATACGGCCGGCACCTGGCAAGCGCTGGGAGCGATCACGCCCGTACCGGGGTATTCGGATGAGCGTATTCATCTCTTCCTGGCCCGGGATTTGGCGCCGGCCGCACAGCATCTGGATAAGGACGAGGTGTTGGAAGTGCACCCCCTACCCTTGGCCCAAGTCGTCTCCATGATCATGGAGGGCCAGATTCAAGATGCCAAAACCATCGCCGGAATCTTTTTCACCCTGAACCGATTGAAGAGTAAAGCATAGCCGCTGCCAAGACCACTGCCAAATTCGTCGACTCGATACCGCGGTTCGGATTCGACTTTGAGGGCCTCGTTGACAGGCTGGGGGAAATAGACGAACACTTCAGTTTTTCAACGACCCGTTAAGGCCTTTTTCTCTGATCGGACGCATTTGCGCGACTGTTCTCCATTTTACCGATGCCCGGAAGCCGGGTTTCCGCGTTTGCCGTTGTCATGAACCCTAACCCGATAATGAGGAATGCAACTGTAGCTTTCTTCACGTTCACCTCTCTCTTCCTTCGATAGGTAGTCACCTATAGCTGTTTTTCGATCATATCACCATTCTCTTCTGTCGGAACGGTCGAAAAGTGTTCGGTTGATATTTGGGTATACTGCCTTAGGCTTAATCTGAGGTGGCCTACATTATCGGCTCCTACTCTACTCAGTTCAGGCGCTGGCCGGATCAGACGATCAAAATCCTCTTTGGAGTACATTCGGTAAGCCGTAGACATTCATTGACGCTCAAGGTTTTCGCCCGCCGCTGGGGATCGCTGCCGCTCCGGCGTTATCTTTCAGGCCACTTCTTTCTTCTCCTCCACAACGTCACCCGGGATATGCCTAACGCCTCGGCTACGGCCCCCAGGTTGCCTTCATGCTTTATGAGGGCATCCGTGATGGCTCGGTGCTCCCGCTCTCGTCTTTTCGTTTGTACGTCCATGGTGGCCGCAAGGTCGACTTCCTGAGCCGTGGCCGATGCCGGCGTGTCCGGATACGAGACGTGCAACGGCAGACACGCGGGGGTGATTTCGCTTTCCCGGCTCATGGCCAGGGCATGCTCGATGGCGTTCTCGAGTTCACGGATGTTGCCGGGCCAGGGGTATTGTTCCAGCAGTTGCCGGGTGGCCAGGCCGAGCGTTTTCAAATGTCGGCGGTCTCTTTTCTGATGCTTGTCGATGAAGTGGCCCGCCAGCCGGAGGATATCCTGGGAGCGTTCCCGCAGGGGCGGAATGACCAGCGGAATCACCGCCACCCGGTAGTAGAGATCCATGCGGAATTGGCCCTGCTGGGCGCGGGCCGAAAGATTGCGGTTGGTGGCGCTGATGATGCGCACGTCCACCGGATAGAAGCGATCCGATCCCACGGGGCGCACCTTGCGTTCCTGGAGCACCCGGAGCAGCTTGACCTGCATGCTCATGTCCAGCTCGCCGATCTCATCCAGGAAGAGCGTGCCTTCGTGGGCTTCCCGGAAAAGGCCGGCCCGGTCCGAGATGGCGCCGGTGAAGGCGCCGCGCACATGGCCGAACAGCTCGGACTCGAGCAGTGCTTCCGGCAGGGCGCCGCAGTTCACGGCCACGAACGGTTTGTCTTTGCGATGGCTCTGGCCGTGAATGGCCCGGGCGGCCACCTCTTTGCCCACGCCGGTCTCGCCGGTGATCAACACGCTCGAATCGACCTCCGCACAACACACGATGGTTTCAAAAACCCCCTCCATGGCCCGGCCGCTGCCGATCATTTCGGTTTGCAATTCATTGCGCCGCCTTTGCCGCTTGAAGTGAAACAGCTCCCGCTCCTTTTCGGCCAGGCGGACGTTGTCGGTGATGTCGGTGAGGGTTTCGGCAT
>JBAQGR010000719.1:0-1828 GCA_049287895.1 Desulfatitalea sp. | reverse complement strand
GTCGATCTGGGCGCCTGGTGGGAAGAGCAAACCGGTCTGCCCATTCCATTGGGGTGCATCGCCGCCCACCGCCGAATGCCCGTGGACCGGGTCGCGCAGTTGGAAGAGGCGATCCGCCAAAGCATTCGGCTGGCCCGTCAGGATCCCGAGGGTGCGCTGCCTTACATCCGCGCCCATGCCCAGGAGATGACCGCCGATGTGCTGCGGGCGCACATCGAAACCTTTGTCAACGAATTCAGTCTCGATCTGGGCGCCGTGGGCCGACAGGCCATCGATGTGCTGGCGGCCAGGGCGCGGCAAGCAGGATTACTCCCATGATCGCCGTGCTCTTTGCCACCAATCGAGAGGCGCGCCCTTTTTTGACGCTTGTGGGCGCCGAAATCATCGAGAGCCAGCCCTTTGCTGTCTTTCAAAGCGCCGCTCACCCGCGCTTGCGCATCGTGATCAGCCGCATGGGCAAAGTGGCTGCGGCCACGGCCTGCCAGGCCATGATCCTTGTCCACCATGCTACCCATATCATCAATGCCGGCGCCTGCGGCGCCTTGCGCGACGCGCCCGAATTGGCCGTCGGGCAGATGGTGCATATTACCGACGCCGTGGAGGGCGATCACGAAGTGTTCGGCAAACGCGTGGCGCCGGTGGCATGCAATGTGCGCGTGGGTGCCGGGTTGCCGCCGGCGCGCCTGGTGACCAGCGATCGGCCGGTATTCGATGCCCAGCGGCGCGCCGCCTATGCGTTGTTTGGAGATGTGGTGGATATGGAGGGGGCGGCCGTGGCCCGGGTGGCATCACTTTATCAGCGGCCCTGCGATTTGATCAAAGGGGTCACCGATAGCGCCCTTCACCTGGAGCGCGACACTCTTCTGGCGAATTTGGACATGGTGTGCGACAAGCTTGCTCTTTTTTTGCTGAATGCCTTGTGTGCGTGGGATCATGCTTAAGAAAATACTGCGCTTTATCAAAGTCGAACATACGGCCTTCAGCCTGCCGCTGCTCTTCACCGGTGCCTGGATGGGCGCGGGTCACCGATGGCCGTCGCTCGGTGTGCTGGTGGGGATCGTAGCCGCCGCCGTGGGGGCGCGCATTTTCGGCATGGCGTGCAATCGGGTTTTGGACCGCCGTATCGATGCCCGCAATCCGCGTACCGCCGGTCGCGAGCTGCCTTCGGGCGCCATGAGCCTCGGCCTGGCGCTGACCATCGCCCTGGGCGGCCTGGTTCTGTATCTTGGGGCGTGCGCCCTGCTTAATCGCTGGTGCCTCGTGCTGGCGCCAGTGCCGTTGATCCCCCTGCTGGGTTACTCGCTGCTCAAACGCTTTACGGCTCTGTGTCACTTCGGCATCGGCCTCTGCCTGGCCCAGGCGCCGTTGGGCGCCTTCGTTGCCGCCGCCGGGCATGTACGCTTTACTACCGAAGTTTGGATTTTCTCCGTGTATGTTTTCTTCTGGCTCAGCGGTGCCGATATCATTTACGCCCTGCTGGATATCGACAGCGACCGTCGCACCGGCATTCACAGCATCCCGGCAGCATTGGGGAGTCGCGGGGCCCAGATGGTGGCTGCCCTCTCCCATGGGGTTTCCCTAGCGAGTCTGGCGTTGCTGCTCTACCTGGGAAAAGCGGGGTGGCCGGCCCTGGTGGCCTTCGCGGGCACTCTCGCGCTGTTCGTCCTGATGTATTTGCCCTGCATTCCGATCCCCAAACGCTTCTTTCCCATCGCCACCCTGGCCGGTGTGGCCGGTGCGGTCACCCCTTTGCTATCGTGAAGATGGATTCGCCTTCATACCAGCTTGCCCAGGCAGGTCAGCCGGTCGGTTTTAAACAGGGCCTGGG
>JBAQGR010000718.1:0-3880 GCA_049287895.1 Desulfatitalea sp. | reverse complement strand
CCAGGGAGAGCACCACGGAGGTGAGAATGATCAGGGGCTGGGACACGGAGTTGAACATGGCCACCAGGATCAGGAAGATCAGCAGCAGGGAGACCACGAAGGCCTTGCCCAGAAAATCTTCCGACTCTTTTTGAAATTCGTTTTCGCCCGTGAACTTGAGGGTGTAGCCGGCCGGCAAAGGAAAGTCGGCCAGCAGCGTGGCGCTGTTTGTTTAGATCGGCGCGTCGCTCCAAATATTGTGCAAATTGGAAGTCGTGGTTCCAATTTGCATGCTCGGCTCGCCACCCTTAGTCGCTATCATCAGCGTTTTCAAAGTACCACTATTCAATGAACCCCCTCTCGCTCATGTGCGCCGGGTCCTTGAAAAGCGCCATTGCCGGTTTTCATCTTCCGAAGCCCGCCGCTTGTGAAGCCGGCACGGTGCGCTCTGACCAATTCCATGAAGGCGTTCAGCACCGGCGAAATCCATTTGTCCTTGTGCCGGATCATCAGGACCGCGGTTTCCAGCTCGTCTTCGCCCCAGGGCAGCCGCACGAGGGTGCCGGCGGCGAGCTCTTGCCGGACTGCCATGGCGGGGATCAGGGTCACGCCGACGCCCTGCTGCACGCACTGTTTGATGGCCTCGACGCTGTTGAATTCCATGATCGAGGCGCACGCCACCTGCTCCTCGGCCAGCAGGCGTTCGAAGAGCAGCTTGTAGCTGCAATCCTGCTTGGGCAGCAGCACCGTATGATCGGCCAGATGCGCCACTTCCAGCGCGGACAGAGCGGCCAGGGGGTGATCGGGCCCTGCCACCAGCAACAGCTCCTCGTACCCCAGCACCTCGGCGATGAGATCCTGCTCGGGGATCGAATCGGCCAGCAAAAAGGCCAGGTCGATGATGCCGCTGCGCAACTCCTGCTGGACGGTCTGGGCGCAGTTGCTGATATCCAGGCCCACCTTGGGATAGCGCGCCCGGAAGGCCTTGATCACCGGGGGCAGCAGATAAACGCTGAGGCTCTGGGGCACGCGGAGGGTGAGCGACCCCTGGGTCTCGTCGTGCCGGGCCACCTGGGCCATGGTCTCCCGCTCGATGTCCAGCATTTTGCCTGCATAGCGCAGCAGCACCTGGCCGGTCTCGGTCAGGACGATGGTCTTGCCCAGACGGTCGAACAGGGGTTTGCCGAACTCTTCTTCGAGCAGTCGGATATGGGTCGAAATGGTCGACTGCGCATAGTTCAGGGTCTGGGCCGCTCGGTTGAAATTGAGGAAGCGGGCCACGGTCATGAAGGTTTTCAGTTGTCGCAGTTCCATGGTCGTTTCATCGTTCGATTTTTTTGATGATCACCATCAAAAGATTGCGTTGGACACGAAATTATCGATGGATTATTTCTCCCCCTGAAGGCACCAGACTGTCAACCGAAAAACAATGGAGGAGAGAACATGGAAAGGCACGAAACCGCCCTCAAAGAGTTCATGGATGGCTACCGCTGCTCCCAGGCCGTGCTGGCCGCTTATGCGCGGGATTTCGATCTGGATATGGATCTGGCCCGGCAAATCTCGCTGCCGCTGGCCGGAGGGTCCGGGGTGGGCGGCACCTGCGGGGCGGTCAGCGGCGCCTACCTGGTGATCGGGATGAAGCATGGGTTCGCCCATCCGGGCGACCCGCAGGGCATGGCCAAGGTCATCGCCAACACCCGAGCCTTCGTCGAGCGCTTCAAATCCCTGCACGGAGAGATCGACTGCCCCAAACTGATCGGCCTGGATGTATTCTCCGAGGAGGGGCACCGCACGTTTGTGGAAAAGAATATCAAGGCGGAGCGTTGCGCCCATTTTGTCGCCGACGCGGTGAAGATCCTGGGAGCGATCCTGGCTGAAGAATAAGCGCTTCTACTCAGCATTTCCTTTTGAAGGCGAAAACTCCACAAAAGATCCGATAACAAAGAAAGCCACCACACATAAACCGCTTACGCCGAACATGATCTGATACGCGACCGCACCCAAGGAGTTCAGACGCTCTAACATGTGTCCAAAAAAGAGGGGATACCCCGAGCCGAAGACAAGGGTCAGCAGGGGCACGATGGCAAAATAGCTGGTGGCGTCCGGTCGATCGGAAAACATTTTGACGGCCGGTGAATAAATGATGCTGCGGGTCCCCCTGCAAAAGCCCATCAACAGGCTGGCCAATAGAAACCCGGGCAGGGAGGGCGCGGCAATCAGGACGATCAGGACGATCAGCGTACCGATTTTCGTCGAGAGGAACTTTTGTTTGAAACTGAGCAGGTTCATGGTGCCCAGGGTGACGTTGGCCAGGATCGCGCCCAGATTGATCAAACAGACGAACAGCCCCGCGGCATTGTGATCCGAGATGCCGAAGTACTGGGTGGCATAGTTGGCATAAAAGCTTAGGATGGTCAGTACGATGTAGTTATCCAGATCCCCTGCCAGATACTTGAGCAGATTTTTGTTGCGGACGATCTCCGTCACCCCACGCCAGGTATGCTGGAGGAAGGAACCCCCTGACGGAAGCAGGGGTTCGGCCGCGGGCAGCTCGCGATTCAGAAGAAAGCAGAAGGAGCCGGCAAGAAAGAGCAGACCGGCGGTTAGAAAGATCCAGGCGGCCGATGCAAGCGAAAAGGCATAGGCCTCCACCACCTTGATAATGAAGAGGCTGGCGATGATTTTCGCAATATTCTGGGCGGTGTACATGATGGCCAGCCCTTGCAGGCTTCTGCCGGGCGGAAAAATCTTGACCAAGAAGTTGAGCCAGACCGGGAAGGTCAGCCCCAGACAGGCTGAAAAGATCATATACGCAATGAAAAATCCGGTGAGAACCAGGGTTTGGTCGCGCACAAAGAGCAGAAACGCACCGAATGCCAGAATGGCAACGGAGGAGACGACGTGCAGCCAGATCACAAGGGGGCGCTTGCGTTCATGATTGCGGGTCAGATAGCTGGAAAAGAGGGGAAACAGGGAAATGCCCGTCATCAGTATGGCCGGAACCAGGCCGATGAGGAAATCGCCGGCTCCAAAATTTTTCAAGAAGATCTGCAGGAAGGTGGATTCGATGAGGACCGGAAAGCCGAGGCCCCAGAAGAATTCCACCAAGGCAACGGCTGTTGCATTTCGTCTGAACAACTGATCGCTATTCTGGTCCACGGGGTTGGCCGCTCTTGTTGGTATTAAAAGGTTAAGGGGGTATAGAGGATGTACCTAAAAATGTAAATTGACTTCTGGTCCATCCGCTATTGGATTTATATTTTTATGCGTCCCCCTGTCCCCCTGTCCCCCTGTCCACCCCGGAACCGGCGTGTTCAGGCGGGCGCTGGTCCCAATGGCATCATAACAGTCCTCCCTTCATTGATTAAATCGTTCGTCTTTAGAGGTTCCGAGGTCTGCGACTTTTTCGGACGATATTCCGAAAAAGTCTTGACTATTTCGGAATACTTGCCAAAATAGTCAGCATGCAAAGATATCTGGAGAACAATATACAAGAGGATTTAGCCAAGAAAATCGTCTTGCTGACCGGGCCTCGGCAAACCGGAAAGACCACATTGTCCAAAATGCTGAAAAGCAGCTTTGATTATTTCAATTTTGACCATCCGGACGACCGCTTGGGCTTACAGAAAAGATCCTGGGATCGATCCAAGGAACTGGTTATTTTCGATGAACTGCATAAAATGAAGAATTGGAAATCATGGCTCAAAGGCATTTATGATACGGAAGCAATGCCTCCCGCCATTGTGGTTACAGGAAGCGCCAAGCTGGATACGTTTAAAAAAGTCGGCGATTCCCTGGCCGGCCGGTTTTTTCAATTCCGCGTGCATCCGTTGGACTTAAAGGAAATTCATACCTTTTTAGCACCCGCCAACATTGAGGATGAGCTGGATAAGTTATTGGC
>JBAQGR010000717.1:0-2295 GCA_049287895.1 Desulfatitalea sp. | reverse complement strand
GGAGATCAGATACTAAACAGCTGCCTTGTCGCGTAAGCATCCAGGCCATTCAGGTTGTGCTAATTTGGAATAGGGTTCCTGTTCTTGCATCTTTTTCGCAACCCAAACAAGCCCACAATCCCCGTTCCCAGAAGGAAGATGCTCGCAGGTTCAGGTACAGGTTGTGATTTAGACTCAAAACTGCCAAATTGGCCATGTATGTGTAACATGGGCATTGATGACTTTCCTGTAAGTATTAATAGGCTACCAGGGGTCAGTACTAAATCCTCAATATAGCTTAGCTCCGGGTTACCTTGAAAACTGTTAAGGCCCCAAACTGTTTCTGGAACTGCTGGGAATGCTTCATTCGGCATCCACATCCAGGCGCCGGTTCCAGAAGTAGAAAAATCATCGAAGTAAACGCCATATTCAATATTTAAGTTATGATCTGGGGTATAGGTCGCTACTCCGGCCCCCGGCGTTTGATTTGTAGGGTTCGTCTCAAAGCTGTAACTAAAAAAACCGGTGAATTCATCTCCCACGCTCAAGGTTTCGAGGGGTATATCTGTTCCGGTCACTCTCCCAGTGAATTCCCATCTCAAAGTCGTGCAAAAACCATGAGCGACCAAGAAAAGAGTTAAAAGGGATGATATGATGGTTATAGCTAAGATACGTTTCACAGTGCGACCTCCTTTATTTGAAATATTTGGTTATCATCCAATTATACATTTGTGGTCACGACAATAGCTCTATGAATTCGTTGTTATCATCCCGAGTGGTTTGCAGATGTCATTAAATAAACACATCGCGCTGCTCGGTCTTTCATTTAATACCTGACCATATTTTGTACTTCGATTTTCAGATAGATTTTTGTTGTGCGTGAAGCCTGTATCAGATCTTTCGAGTATCTTGAATCCATCTGAAGCATTTTCCTGCTTGTTATTTTCTTTGGGACGCAGCAAAATTTATGCCTGATTCAACATTTATTTAACTAACTGAAATAAATATGATTACTTACGTCGGTGGTCCATTGTACCAAGGCCCTTGGAAATAAACTACATAATAAATAGGTACCAAGATACCGATGTGGCCTTTTTAATTCCTAATTTTTGAAGCTTCTTTCAAGCTGTGGGATATTTGGATATTTTCTTTAATAGGTTTAAGGCAATATTGCAATATTTTATTACCATTTTTTTTGGGTTTCGGAAAATGATTTAAACTGCTCAGTGTACAATCCCGGCGGACCATGCATTTGCATAGAATCGATGTCACCGATGAAGTTCATTTCAAGGATCACCGGGCCGCGGGTGGTGTAGGAGATATCCCAATGCTGCATGCGGAACGGTGACAGGGCCATCGCGGCTTCGAGAATCAGCGTTTTGGCAGCCGACCATTCGGGAAGCTGCAGGCCTTCGACCTTGGTGCCGCTCGCGGGATGATGCTGCATAGGGTTAAAATCGGAATCGATTACACGAAACAGAGTGCCGGATTCCAAATCCACCCCGGCCGATAGGGAGCGGTTGCGGCCGCCCTGAAAGTTGGAGACATGACGCTTGGTCTGCGGCAGCAGCACGAGCGCTTTATAAAGCTCCGGGACGCCCTGGCGCACCAACACCACGATGCGGTTGGACGGCAAGGTCGAGCCACATATATTTTTGAAAAAATCGGAAGGTTGCAGAAATTCACAGAACATGTAGGTGCCGACCTCGCGGGCGATCGTATCGATCCGGTCGACCAGCTCCCGCAAATCGACAACGGTCTCGTCGGCCAGCAGGAAACGGCCGTCCTCCAATCTGGCCCGGATGCCGATGGCACCGAACCCATGCGAAGCGTTGGAGGGTTTGCCGAAAATAGGCCACTGATCGGTTTCCCGCAAATAGCGTTCGAGTTCGGTTTTTGCGCGCATGGCCCGGTGTCGTTCAAAGCCATTGGGGGTGGGGCAGTAGAGTGCGAAAATGTGGGGTACGGGTAAGCCGAAGCTGGTTAATAGCCGATAGAGTATGTGCTTGTGAAAAGCGATACCCTGGATCTGTCGGTCGGAAAAGTGGCGCAATTCATTTTTAAACCGCCAGCCGCGATAGGTTTTTTTTACCGCCATCGAACCGGCTATTTTCGGATCGTATAGTTTGTATTTATAGTAGTCGCTGATGCCCACGCCATTGGGTCGAAGCCTGATCAGGTCCAAGATCTGAGGCAGCAGGCCGGTTTGAAACTCTGCCTTGGCTTTGGCCGAATTACTGATAAACGCCTGTATGGATTTCAGCACGGCTTGTCCTTTCCCTCTAAGGGCGCAAAGGTAAGTGGCACGCATAATAT
>JBAQGR010000716.1:0-1703 GCA_049287895.1 Desulfatitalea sp. | reverse complement strand
TAAGGGTTGCTTTTACTCCGATGAATCATCGGCGACAATATAGCATAACTACCAGTATTTCAAAAGATATTTTACGTCTTAAACCTTAAGGAAACGGCATTGATACTATAATTACAAACACGTTTATATCTTTAAAGAAAAGGAGACATACTAATGATTAATACTGTTAAATCCATTTTACGATTTTACAAATCTGTGATCAGCAAATATTCACCTATAAAAGCTAAAGACAAATCGATTGAAAGCATTGTGAACTACATTAAATGCAATGATGGCTTTAGTTTTTCCGGGCAACCAACGAAGCACCAGTTCTCTTTTATCCGGAGGGAAGGGTATGAGATCATTATCAACCTTGCCCCCTATGATTTATTAGAAAACCCTCTAAAAGGCGAAGAGTCAATAGTCACTGAACTGGGCATGAAATATGTTCACATCCCTGTGAACATGCTAAATCCCGCCCAAGAAGATTTCGACGCATTTGTTAATATAATGAAGAACGCATCCGATAAAAAAATCTGGGTCCATTGTGCCATCGGTATGCGTGCTTCGGCTTTCTTATACAAGTACCGCTGCTCTATCCTTGGCGAGGATAGGCAGGCTGCTATATGGGATCTCCGAGAAATTTGGGAGCCTTTCGGAGCATGGCAAAAATTCTTATTTTGAAAAGCACATAACGCTCCGGCTGTACGGCGCCGGCGTAAAAATGTTTCATTCAAATAGCTGCGTTGCTCCCGGCGTCCGCACGAGCCGGTTGTTGGGCATTTATTATTGTAATTCTGGTCGAGCTAAAATTTCCGTTATAAGTCTAAAAATCGTTGTATTATGAAATTGCGCGTTCTCTTCTGTCACGTAGAATGCACTATTAAGTTTATCTTTTTCATATAATGAGACATGGAGACACAAAAGATCTGTGGTTCTTTCACGTGGAGTGTTACCAGCTTTTTCACTCATGTCGGCCCAAACATTATCATACTCAACAACATCCGCAGGAAATGATATTGGAAAATCGAGCATTTCTGAAAAAACTTGTTCCGTATCCTGCTTGGGCAATGTTCCTTTGATATCCCTATTTCTTGTATGACGCCAAGTCATTCCTGGTATAGGATGATTTATTGTGATTCCGTATTCGCCATCGTCAATTATTCCGAACAACCATCGAGGCTTTTTGCTTGCAGCTTCTCCTCTATGAGAAATTACGAGTTGCCTCTTTCTACCGAACGGGTCAGGCAATGAAAAATGCTCATCGACGATTTTCAATAACTTGACCTTACAAACCAATAAAGCATTTGGTGGAATCTTATTGGCCACTCCTTCCTCACCAAACGCAAGATGAGGGCTAATTCTTAGATTCCTGATTCCTCCTACATGCATCCCTACTATTCCATAGCGCAATCCCGGAATGTAATCTCTTGATTTTAAATTGATCACAAATTGATTTTCATGGAAATTCCCAAAAATTTCAATTTGCTCCCCTTGGTTTAAGAAAAAGCGACATTCTACAAGCACATAATCATCTTCTTGTGCTTCTCGCCCATTACCTCTTTCAATATCTTCGCATTTGATTCCCGATTTCACTTTGTATTATCTCTTATTGCCCAACGCCGAATTTAGCGGCGCGACGGCACTGGAAACGCGACCTTCGGCCTCTACGCGGAAGTGCGCCAGTGGTTCGCGTCCGCTTGAATGAAAGGTTGGGCATCACC
>JBAQGR010000715.1:0-6113 GCA_049287895.1 Desulfatitalea sp. | reverse complement strand
ACCCCAATGCCCTGTTTCGGATCCTGAGCCAGATCCGCTTTGGCTCCACCCTGAACATTGCGGCCTCCCTGGCCAGCCCCTGCCGGCCCACGCATGGGCTGCGCGGCGTCTATGCCGAACCGGTGATGGCCAAAGTAATGGAAATCATGCAGGCCATCGGCTATCGACGCGCCATGGTAGTACACGGTTACGATGCCGACGGCCGCAAGGGCATGGATGAAATTTCCACCATCGGCGCAACCGCGGTTCAGGAATTTTTCCCCGACGGCTCACGCCGATCCTATCGCCTCGTGCCCGAAGATTTGGGCTTGAAGCAAAGCAGCTATGCGGCCGTGGCCGCCCTGGGCGATCTCCGCGCAGAGGCGGTTCGCTTCATGCGGGTGATCAGCGGCATCGACCACCCGGCCTGTATCGATCTGGTCTGCGCCAATGCCGGCGCTCTTCTCTACATCGCCGGCCAGGCCCCCGACCTGCCTTCGGGCGTCTCCGCCGGAAAAAAATTGATCGACAGCGGGCGCGCCTTTAAAAAGCTTTGTCAGTGGATCACCGTCCAGCGCGATGACCAGGGCATCGGCCTGAATCGTTTTGCCGACATCGCCGCGCAAGCCGGCCTGAAGCACGATGCCGTGGCCTGCCTCGGATGACGGACAAGTCAGTGGGTCATGGGACGAGGCTTTCTTTGGCCCCGCCGCTGCACTCACTTTTCTCCCAGCGCCTCCCGCACTTTCACCGCCAGATCCTTCATCGAGAATGGCTTCTGGATAAAGTTCACACCCTCATCCAGCACGCCCCGGTGGGCGATCACATCGGCCGTATAACCGGACATGAACAGAATTTTCATGCCGGGATTGGGGGATTGCAGCCGTTCGGCCAGCTCCCGGCCGTTCATTTCCGGCATGACGACGTCGGTGATGACAATGCGTATCTCACTCGCATGTTTTTCGGCCAGTCTGATGGCCTCACCCGGCGTGCCTGCGGCCAGTACCCGATATCCTAATTCTCCCAGCATCATTTTATCCAAGGTCAGAAGCGCAGGTTCATCCTCCACCACCAGCACTGTCTCGCCGCGGCCCAGAGGGATTTGCGCTGTTCTTGCCGGCCGGGCAACGACGGCTTGGTCCGCGTACCGTCGCAGGTAGATTTTAAAGGTCGTTCCTTTTCCCGGTTCGCTGTAAACGTTGATGAATCCGTTATTCTGTTTGACGATGCCATGCACCATAGACAGCCCCAGACCGGTTCCCTGGCCCACCTCCTTGTTAGTGAAAAACGGTTCGAAAATTTGGTCGAGGGTCTGCTTGTCCATGCCGCATCCATCGTCGCTGACGGCCAGCAGCACATACTCTCCTTCCAGAAATCCAAAATGATCGGCGCAGTAGACCGCATCAAAGACGGCAAGTCCCGTTTCGATAGTAACCTTGCCGACATCGGCAATGGCGTCCCTGGCGTTGATGCAAAGATTGGCCAGGATCTGATCGACCTGGACAGGGTCCATTTTAATCGGACACGGGCTTTTCCCGGGACGCCAGGCCAGATCGATGTCCTCGCCGATGAGTCGCCGGAGCATCTTGAGCATGCTCTCCACGGCCTGGTTCAGGTCAAGCACCACGGGTATGATCGTCTGCTTGCGGGCAAAGGCCAACAATTGCCGCGTGATGTCCGTGGAACGTTTTGCGGCCTTGATGATTTCTTCAAGGTCGGCATGCAGCGGCTGGGTCGGCTCAATCCTTCTCGAGGCCATTTCCGCATAGCCGAGAATCACGCTGAGCATATTGTTGTAATCGTGAGCCACGCCGCCTGCCAGCAAGCCCACCGCTTCCATCTTCTGGGCCTGCTGAAACTGGGCCGTCAAGCGCAGATGATCGGTGATGTCGCGTTTGACGGCCACGTAATTGACGATCCAGCCCTCAGGGTTGCGAATCGGCGAAATCGTGGCGTCCTCGGTGTAGAGCGTCCCGTCCTTGCGCCTGTTGACCATGCGGCCCGACCAGGTTCTGCCGCCGGAAAGTGTATCCCAGAGATGGTGGTAAAATGACTCATCTTGCTTGCCGCTTTTAAGAATGCGCGGATTCTGGCCGACGGCCTCCTCTCGACTGTAACCCGTCGCCCGCTCGAAGGCCGGATTGACATACTGGATAACCCCCTGGGCATCGGTCATGACAATGGCCTCTCCGACCTGCTCGATGGCCGCAATCATTCGCTTGCGCTCGGCCTCCGCCCGCTTGCGCGCGGTAATGTCACGGATGTTGCACTGGATCACCTTGCTATGGTCCACGAGGTAAACATTGCTGACAAACTCCACGGCGATCGGATGCCCAGCGTGGGTTTCCAGCGGCAAATCCTCGTAACGGATGTATTCGTTGTCTTGCAGGGTTTTGAAAGCCTCCTTGGATGCGGCAATGTCTTTGAACACACCGAGTTCCCAGATATATTGCCCGTGTATGGCATCGTAAGAATAACCGAGCAATTGCAACAGGAAAGGATTGACATCGACCACCTTGCCCGTATCGGCATCGAGAATCAAGATGCCGTCCTTGGCCGATTCAAAGAGCCTTCGGTAACGCTTCTCGGAATCTTGCAGCGCCTCCGCGGTCCTCGCTTTTTCCAACAACGTTGCTTCCAGCAGTGCAATTCGCCTGTTCAGCTCGGTGTCGTCAAGGCGAAGCTGGTTCTCATTTTTTGTGCCTGTCATCGTCACAACCTCAATCAATTAGTCGCCCGGCGAATGGCGGCATGAGCGGCGCGAAATGCTGCGCGCCCTGTTCAAGGCCGGCGTCGGGCAAATACTTTTCTTGCGCTGATCAATATCAGTTTAGCGCGCACTTCTTCATGGCGCTGAAACCCGCTGCATCTCATCTAACAATTCAAGAGAAACGAAATTGAACTTCAGCGGATAGTAAGGGGCATCACAGTCTGCAGAATGGATAATTCATTTAAGCGCTGGTCTGCGGTTATGTCAATAAACATATCGGAGGAGGCTTTCTTTGGCTGCGGACCGTGTGCCGCAACGACAACGGGATGAAACACGCCGCAGATATTGGACTTTTCACGACGTTGTCGAGAAAGAACGAAAAATGATATCGCTGACTCAGCTCGGTTTGTTCGCCATCGCCTCCATCGCCCTGATTTTCACCCCTGGACCGGACATCATCTATGTCGTGACCCGGGGCATGGCCCAGGGACGCAAGGCAGCGCTTGCGGCAGCGGTGGGATTCGGCCTGGGAAACTTCGTGCATACGCTTTTTGCGGTGCTGGGCCTGTCGGCCCTGCTCATGGCCTCTTACACCTACTCTGCCGCCACAATCTGGTTGCGGCCCAATGCTTTGGCTTTATAAAGTGCCTGGTCGGCTTTTTCCACTATCATTCTGGGCGGGCCCTCACCTTCGGGAATCAAGGCGGCCACGCCGAAACTCAAGGTGACGTGGCTACCGACCTCCGAGGCGCGGTGTTTGATGTGCAGGGCCTGGATGGCGGTCTTGACTTCGTGGGCTACCCGGCTTGCCCCCTGAATATCGGTATTGGGCAGCAAAATGGCGAACTCCTCGCCCCCATAGCGGGCCACCATGTCCATGGGCCGTTTGAGGGTGGCGCTGGCGGCCTGGGCCACGGCATAGAGGATTTCATCTCCGCGCACATGGCCGTAGGTGTCGTTGTAGCGCTTAAAGTAATCGATATCTCCAATAATAATGCCCAAAGGGGCGCCATCTCGCCGGGCCCGCCGCCACTCTTCGTTCAAGCGTTCGTCGAACCTGCGGCGGTTGGCGATCTGGGTTAAATCGTCCAGGGCCGCCAGTCGCTGCAACTCCTCGTTGGCCTTTTGCAGGGCCATCTCGACCTGCTTGTAACGGCTGATATCGATCAGGGTGCCCACCAGTCGCAAAACCGCGCCCGCGGCATCGCGCTCCACCGCGCGGCCGCGAACCTGGACCCAGCGCCATTGCCCTTCCTTGGCCAGCATGCGGATTTCGATCTTGAAGGCCCCTTCGCCACTGCTGGCCAAGGTGTTGATCGTGTTCTTCAGAAACGGCAGATCCTCGGGATGGGTCAAGGTGGCCCAAGTTTCGAAAATGCTGGGCAAATCCCCCGCCGGGTACCCCAACAGGGTGAACCAACGTGGGCTGTAATAAATCTGATCGGCCTGGACAAAGTAATCCCACAAGCCTTCATCGGCCGAATCCAGGGCCAGATTCAATCTGCGCTCACTGATCTGTTTGGCCTGCTCGGCCCGCTTGCGCTGCAACGCCTCGGCAAACGAAAGGGCCAGGGTCTCTACATCGGTCTGATCGATGAACGCATAGCCCTGGGGGTTGTTGGCCAGAGCGATGAAACCCGACACACCGGCTTGGCTGGGCAGAGGCACCACCAGCAACGTCTCGATCTCTGAATTGTCGCCAGGCAACGGCTGCCAGAGAGGATGAGTGCGCAGGGAGTGGAAGGCCCGGGTCTCTCCGCTTTGCACCCGCTCACGCCAAAAAGCGTTCATCACGAAGCCCTCTTTCTCTCCGGCCACAGGACGTAATCTCTCTTCGGTATTCGGTTCAATCGCCAGAAGGCGCCAGCGCTCTTCCTGGTGTTCGACGATGAAACCGAAGGGGCTGGCGGTCAGTTCCTGGGCCGCGCGCAAACAGGTCGTGGCCAGGGCCTGTTCGCTGCGATCCGCCATAATCTGATTCAGCACTTGGTTGATGGCCTGCAGCAGTTTGGATTTGCGCGACACCTGCTCTTCGACCAGATCGCGCTCCAACACCTCCAATTGCAACCGCTTGTTGACGCGGATCAGATCGGTCACGCGTGCCTGCACCAGCTCTTCAATCTCGGAGCGGTGCTGATTCAGCTCGTATTCCAGCTGGGTCAGCTTGCCCAGGTCCTTGGCCAACAGCAGGTTCTGATACCCCAACTGGGCGATGCCATGGACCAGCTGTTCGATCCACACCAGCACCTTTTCAAATTCGGCGCGGTTTCCTTTGGGGTAGCGCTCGACCTCCTGCAGCAGCATGGCGCTGTCCAGCCCGACGCTCCGGGCGTAGGCTTGGATCTGCTCGCTACTGGAAAGGTCGGCACAATACTGACTGATCCACCAATTGGCCAGATGGCGCTCTTGAATCACGATGGGCACGGCTGCTTTCAGAATTCCCAGCCCGGCACAAGGCTGGATCACCGGTTTGAGATATAGCTTTATTTCGGCGCTCCAGGAGCGGATGTGGTCCTTGCAGTCATTCGACCCCTGGGGCGCTTGGTGAACGATTTGACACAAAGGGATGTCGTTGCTCGGCAGGGTCAGCGGATTGCCCTCCGGATCGCTGATCACAGCCTTGACGCCGCCGATTTGGGCCAAGGCATCCTGAAGCTTTTGCAGGTCGGCAAGGGGGATCAGGTCCAACAGGGAGACTGGGCCGACCGTCGACCGCCCCTCCAAGCTAATATCGCTGTGTTCTTTTTTCATGAAAAGCCCTTTTCAGCGGATCATCCGACACGGTCACCCCACCCTTGGGTGTCCACCCAAGGGTGGGGCCCCCGCGCTACAACCCCTCCGCCTGCGCTCGGCAGTCGCCTTCAACCCCAGGCGGCCGCCGCCCCCCCAAAAAAAACCGGATTGCCGCTAGGCAACCCGGAAATAGTAGAACCGTGATCCAGGTAGCCCAGCCATCCACCCCTGTGGACCCGAAGCTTTCCGTCCTTCGGTTACCCGAAGTTTGGCTTTTTCTGGCGAAACGCTGGACTCTTACAAAGCAATGATGATGCCAGCGCCAATCGTCTGCTATTGATTTTAGATTTAACAGATCAATACAATTTAACTTTTTAGGGCAGGCAGGCATTCGCGGACCCCTCTGGGAAAAATGGGGTTATGTAGTCCACCCCCCATTTATTGGGAATATTTTTTCCATTAAGAACCAAAACACTACACAATGGACCATTGGTCAGGCAGGTATTCCATTTGAACCATCAAACCGGGTTGGCATGATGAGTTCCGCCGGGCCAAGGCATAAGTATCTTCAATATAGGCAATTGCCCAGTGGAAATTCCCCTTCCTGCTTGACACCCCCGGGGCTCTTCTCTATATTGCCCGAAAATTGATTTGCCGTGCTAAAGTTTTCCCGATAATATCCGATAGCTTG
>JBAQGR010000714.1:0-2378 GCA_049287895.1 Desulfatitalea sp. | reverse complement strand
GGTTGGAGACGCGGATGCTGTCGGTGATGAACTTGTTCAAGGTCGGCGCCGTGTCCTTGAAGGTCTTGGCATAGGCGCCCAAGCCGAAGATCGAAATGTGACCCACGCCGGCCATGATGCCGCCGAAGGCACCCACAGTGGAGAAGACCCACCCCACCCAGAGGGCCCAGAAGAAGGCCAGCACCAGGTTGACCTGTTTGCCGCCGGGGATGCCCAGATAGCCGGTCGGCGCGCTGGGATCGATCTGGCCCTTGTCCGTGCCCTTGGGGGCTTGGGCAATGGCCTCTTCGAGGCTGGCCGCATTTGCCTCCATGGCGGTCATCAGCGGTGTCGCCAGGATGGCCGCCAGCAGGAGAATGGAAAAGCAGAGTGAAAATTTACGGTACATAAGTCTCCTCCAGAATGTAAGATAAAGGGAGCCCGCCAACCGGAGCGATCTTTCGCGTGAAGACGTGAAGAGGAGATAGCGTGTCGCCCGCGCTGGCCCCCATCGCGTCGTCTGGACCAGTAGAGCAAGCCGTATGCCAAGCTAAGCGGTGGGCCTCCGGCGAGCCGGCCACGGAGCCATCGGGGCCATTTTGTTCCATATTTCAACTTGTTGCCATTTTCCAAGCTTGGCGCGGTGGATTTCCCGCCCCATGTCCGCGGCCACCAGGTGGCGACGCCGGCGCAACATAAATAGTGCACCCCGTGGGTGCGGCGCAACAACCGTATGATAACGGCATATTGCATCGATGCGGGGCTTTTCGCTGCATGCAGTATATTTACTGCATCTGGGCCTCGCCGCCGGAGGGGCGCATGGGCCCCCTTTTTTTCATTGCATTGATATCATAGGATTGTGATCCGGAGAGTCCCGGCCGAAGCCGGCGCCACCGTCCGCCCGGGATGGTACGGATATTGCTGACCTCACCCCGACGGTGGAATCACGGCGCGCGTGCCTCAGAGCGCTAAGGTTCCGGATGATTAAAACGGTCTATTCGATATGTTTCATGTGATATGTGCGCCCGATCCGAAAAGAAGGCGACTGGAATGGTAGCACTTCGTTTTTCGATTCTAAAAGGAGAAAAAACATGCTTGAAGAAAAGCCGATCGAGACGAAAAGCTTCTGCGACGCGGATTTCGACGCGTACCTGGATGACGTGGCCTTTGCAAAGATGGTCCTGGCCAGTGCCGACAAAAATGGCGGAAAAATCAGTGACGCAGGGATAGTGTTCGCCTTAAGAAATATCCTTAAGATGAAGTATTACCCTGTCGCGGTAAAATACTTTTTCGAGGAAAATGAACTTACGGACTTTAAAAGCAAAGCGGAATACAAGGAGTCTCTGCATCCCGTGACCTTTTGTGCCTATGTCGCGGCAAGCAGGCAGAGGGGCGACATCCTCCTTGGGACAGTCGCTAAGATGGGTTGCTCCAATGCAAAATATGTCATGAAATGGAAGGAACTGGATGATGGCGAGATAAAGAGCCATCTCAAATACACGAAAGACTGGGCTCAGGCGGAAAGATTCGTAAAAACAAAAAAGCGACTGCCCAAGGAACCCCTGGCCTTTGCCACCGCACCGCTTCACAGGGCTCCCTTTAAGCCTGACCTGGTCCACGGTATGTGCGATACCCTTCAGTCCTATCATCTGGCCAATGACTGGGATGCGGTTTATGACAATCATCCCTTTGAAATGATCATGACCATGAATTCTTCTATATGCCACGGCTGTGTGCAATGCTTTGTAATGAACAAATTCAATGTGACCCAGATGTGCAGCAGTAGTTATACTGCCGGAAAAACGGAGCAAGGCGAGATTAACTGGATTATGCCCTATGAGCAGTTGGAACCCACCATCCACTGGATGCTGGAACGCACCGTCCGTGACGGAGGAGTCTCCTTCCCAAGAACAGGGGAGACCTATCCGGGCTTTGACGTTTGCAAACTCTGTCCCTTCCTGACATTTAAAAAACCTAAAAAAGAAAAATAGCCCCCAAGCAAGCACACCCCAGATGGTCCGTCGGCCGATCGGCCGGCGGACCGCTTGCTCCCGGCCGCCACGACAGGATCACAAGCCCGGTTCTCGTTCGACGATCCTGAAAACGCTTTACTAGAATATCCTGCCAACGACTTAATTCTTATCCAAGGGACTGCGCACCCCCAGCACATTTTTCTTCGCCACATGGGTGTAGATCATCGTGGTCTCCAAATCCACGTGCCCCAGCAACTGCTGGATGGTGCGAATATCGGTGCCGCTTTCCAACAGGTGCGTTGCAAAAGAGTGGCGCAGCGTATGGGTCGTCGCCCGCTTCTCCAATCCGGCCGTCAGCACCGCCCGGCGCATGGCCTTGCGCAGCATGTCGGCCGATACGTGGTGCCGGCGCACCACATTCGCGCG
>JBAQGR010000713.1:0-4125 GCA_049287895.1 Desulfatitalea sp. | reverse complement strand
CTGATCGGGATCGCCCACCAGGCCGACCCGTTTGCCGTGCAAGTATTGGTGCCAGTCGGAGATGGCATCCACCAGTTGCCCGCGTTCCAGATCAATAGAATCGGGCACATGCACGCCGGCCATGCGGCGCAGAGTATCCACGAACAGATCGGTATCGTGCAGGCCGATGGGCAGGTTGAGCACCTGGCAGGGCACCTTGCACTTGACGTCCATGGCCAGGCCGGCCGGCGCAGAGGCCAGGGCACCCAGGGCGATGGTGCCGATGCCGGACCCGCTCTGCTTGAGCTGGTCGATGGTCACCCCGCCTTCGGGAAACATCTTGTACTTGCCGGTCAGGGGGCCGTTGAGCACCCGGGACGTATCGGGAAACAAAATCGAGGCGATGCCCATATCCGCGGCGATGCGCCGGATTTCGGTCATGTCGGCCGGCTCCACGAAACCGGGAATCAGGTTGACGGTTTTGCTCCTGGGGCCGCCGGCCTCGGCGAAGTAATCCACCATGGCTTTGGTCATGTTGGCGAAGCCGGTCACGTGCGAGCCCACATAGCTGGGGGTGTTGGCGTGGAACACATATTTGCCCGCCGGAATGCGACCCTCGGACTTGGCCTTGTTGACGATCTGGGGGATGTCGTCGCCGATGGTCTCGGAGAGGCAGGTGGTGTGCACGGCGATCACATCGGGCTCGTAGACCGTGAAGATGTTGTCGATGGCCTGCAGCAGGTTGGCCTGGCCGCCGAAGACCGAGGCGCCTTCCGTAAAGGCGCTGGTGGCGGCCATGACCGGCTCCTTGAAGTGGCGCGTCAAGGCGCTGCGATGGTAGGCGTAACAGCCTTGGGAACCGTGGCTGTGGGGCAGGCAGCCGTGAATGCCCAGGGCCGCATACATGGCGCCGATGGGTTGGCAGGTTTTGGCCGGATTGACCATCAGGGCCTTGCGTTCCTGGATGTCGGCGGTGGTATGTCTGAGTAGCATATCGGGTGCTCCTTAACTATCCGTGGGATGAATGGATTCTAAACCTTATTCGAACGCATACTTGGCTGCCAGTTCAGGGTTCTTCTGCCAGGGCGCCTTGAGATAACCCCACACCCGGCTGTTTACCATGCGGTCGATCTCCTCATAGAAATTGATGGCCCCCTGGAAGCCGGCGTACGGCCCGCCATAGTCGTAACTGTGCAGTTGCTTGAGCGGGATACCGTGCTTCTGGATCACATATTTCTCCTTGATGCCCGCGCAGAAGATGTCGGGCTTGAACAGGGCGATCATCTTCTCGGTTTCGTGGTGGCTGATGTCGTCGATGATCAGGGCGCCCTGGGTCATCTGCGGCAGCATGCCTTCGTAGTCGGCCAGGCAAACGCCCTGGGCAGCCAGCTCGGTGGTGCGCTCCGCGCTGATGCGCGGCTGGTAGCGGGTGGCATCGGGATGCACCTTCAGTTCTTCGATGTTGCGGCTGTCGGCATCCACCTTGATCTGCGGTAGCACGCGGCGGCCTTCGTAGTCGTCGCGATGGGCGAACTCGTAGCCGGCGGAAAGCGTTTGCATGCCCAGTTCCTCGAACAGGTCCTGGTAGTGATGGGCTCGGGAGCCGCCGACGAAAAGCATGGCGCGCTTGCCTTGGGTGCGGGGTCGCACCTCGGCCGCAACCTTTTCCACGGCCGGCAGCTCCGCCGCGATGACCGCTTCGACCCGCTCGATCAGTTGCGTATCGCCGAAGTATTGGGCGATTTTGCGCAAGGATTTAGCTGTGGACTGGCCGCCGATGAAGTTGACTTTGATCCAGGGCAGGCCGAACTTCTTCTCCATCATCTCGGCCACGTAATTGATGGATCGATGGCACATGATCAGATTCAGGTCCGCGGTATGGGCATTGGCGAACTGATCGATACTTGAATTGCCACTAAAGGTGGAAATGAGCGTTAAGCCACAGGCCTCGAAGATGCGCTCGATCTCGAAGGCATCGCCGCCGATGTTGTATTCGCCCAGCAGGTTGATTTTAAAATCGCCGGCCCGTACCGTGTCGTCGGTGCCCACCACGTGGGTGAAGATGCCGTTGTTGGCGATATGGTGGCCGGCCGACTGGCTGACCCCTTTGTACCCTTCGCAGGAAAAGCCGAACACGTTGATCCCCAGTTTTTCTTTCATCTCCCGGCACACGGAGTGCACGTCGTCACCGATCAACCCCACCGGGCAAGTGGAAAAGACGGCGATGGCCTTGGGCTTGAAGTTGTCGTAGGCCTCCTGAATCGCCAGGCGCAGCTTCTTTTCGCCGCCGAAGATGATCTGCTCCTCCTGCATGTCGGTGGTAAAGCAATAGGGCATGAAGTTGTGGCCGTCGGGGGAACTGTCCGGATCGGTCTGGTTGCGGCGCGTCAGCCAACTGTAGAAACCGCACCCCACTGGCCCATGGGTGATATTGACGATGTCGCGCGTGGGACCGAGCACCACCCCTTTGCAGCCGGCATAGCAGCAACCCCTTTGGCTGATCAGGCCCGGTACGGTACGCACGTTGGACTGGACTTCGGGGACAAAACCCTCCCCAGCGGCGCGGTTGACCACGATCTGTTTGTCCCGTTTGCGGGCCACCTTGGGCGGATACTTCTCCAGCAGCCGCTTGCGGACCGTTGTCAGGTTCTTGCCGTCCAGCGTCAAAGACGCTTCTTTACTATCGGCTGCAATCGCCATGGAATCTCTCCTTTTCTTAAACCTTCTTGTTAAACATCATCGAGGACGATATCCCCATGCTCTCCCGTCCGCACGCGATAGGCGTCCAGACAAGGCATGACAAAGATCATGCCGTCGCCGGGTTTGCCGGTCTGGTTGACGCTGATGAGGGTCTGGACGGTTTTCTCCACCAGTTCGTCCTGGACGACGATGACCATCAGGCGCTTGGGGATCAGACGCTGGCTCTGACCCAGTTGGGAGATGGCCTCCTCATAGCCGCGTTCGGCGCCTTTGAGCAGTTGCAAATCCACCAGCCCCTTGCCCCTTCCCAGGGCGTCCCGGGCCGTGATCGACGGCAGGCCGACTTCGGCCAGGGCCCTTTTGGTCTGGTTCATGCGGTTGAGGCGTACAATGGCGATAATCTCTTTCATGGTTTCACCTCTTCGATGCTGCCGTCGGCCTTTTGCTTGACACCCGAACTGATTGTGTAGGTTTCCAGCACCGGGACGATGAAGATCTTGCCGTCGCCGAAAGCGCCCTTTTCTCCGGTGCGTGCCGCCTTCATGATCGTGCGGATGACAAAATCCTTGTCGCCGTCTTTGACCACGGTAAGCAGCATCTCCTTGGGAATTTCGTCGTAGGTGATCTCTCCGATTTTGATGCCCCGCTGCTTGCCGCGACCGACTACCGACATCTTGGTGACGCCGGGAAAACCGGCTTCCATAAGGGCCGCTAACACGGCATCGACTTTGTCTGGCCTGACAATTGAACGAATCATGATCATGAGATGTTCTCCTATAAATATTATCGATAGAATACCTTGACTTTCCTCTTCCCACTTTTTTCTTTCAACTAACCTTACGCCGCTATACCATACTCGATCAGCAGCTTTTCCAGTTCATCGATGGCCAGCGGCGTGGGAATGACCCTTATCTCGTTGCTATCGATTTTGCGGGCCAGGGTGCGATATTCGCCGGCCTGGATATGCGCGGGGTCGAAGTCGATGACCGTTTTGCGATTGATCTCGGCGCGCTGCACCATGTTGTCGCGCGGCACGAAGTGGATCATGTGAGTGCCGAGCTTGGCCGCGAAGGCGCCGATCATCTCCAGTTCATTGTCCACCTTGCGGCTATTGCAGATCAGGCCGCCCAGGCGCACGCCGCCGGCCTCGGCGAATTTGACGATGCCTTTACAGATGTTGTTGGCCGCATACATGGCCATCATCTCGCCGGAGACCACGATGTAGATCTCCGTGGCCTTGCCTTCGCGGATGGGCATGGCAAAGCCGCCGCACACCACGTCGCCGAGAACATCGTAAAAGACATAGTCGAGCTTCTGGCTCTCGGTGTAGGCGCCCAACTGTTCGAGCAGATTGATGGAAGTAATGATTCCGCGGCCCGCGCACCCCACGCCTGGTTCGGGTCCGCCCGACTCCGTGCACAGGGTGCCGCCGTAGCCCATTTTGCG
>JBAQGR010000712.1:0-6504 GCA_049287895.1 Desulfatitalea sp. | reverse complement strand
AGAACTGGGCTTTGAGACCGGCGTCCTTGGCGGCCTTGACCAGCAGGGACATGTCCGCGCCCCAGTTGCCGCTGATGATTGTGTCGGCGCCCGAAGCCTGGATCTTGGCCACGTAGGGCGAGAAGTCCTTGACCTTGCCCAGCGGCGTGAAACTGTCGCCCACAATCTCGATGTCCGGCCGCTTCTCCTTGAGCATGGCCTTGGACGAATCGCTTACCGCATGGCCGAAGACATAGTCCTGATTCATCAAGTAGACTTTCTTGATGTTCTTCTGTTCTTTAATGTAGTTGGTGATGGCGGCGATCTTCATGTCCACGTGGGCATCGAAACGAAAGTGCCAGAAGCTGCACAGCTCGTTGGTGAAGGCCGGGGTTACCGCCGCGTAGTTCAGGTAGAGGATTTGATTGTCCGGGTTGCGCTCGTTGTGCTTGTTGACGGCCTCGATCAGGGCGCCGGCCACGCTGGAGGCGTTGCCCTGGGTGATGATCGTGATGCCCTGGTCGATGGCGTTTTTCAACTGGATCAGCGAATCCTGGGGGCTGGTTTTGTTATCGAAGGGAACGATTTCGAATTTCTTGCCGCCCAGGACCCCTTTGGCGTTGAGCAGTTCAGCATTGTACTGGAAGTGCTTGTAACCGGCATCGCCCACGCCGGCCATGGCGCCGGAAAGCGGATCGATATAAGCGATTTTAATGGTATCTGCGGCCATCACGGGGGCCGTGATGACCATCACCAGGGCCATTGCGGTTAAAATAGTGAACATTTTTTTGAGCATGTGCGTTCCCTTCCTCTTAGTGGTTGTGTTTAATAGAGCCCCGCTATGGGATGTCCATCGGTCCGGCGTATGCCAGCCCATATAAAAAAGAGACAAAAATCTCTTTTGAGCAAAATTCGAGATATCGGTCAATTCTGCCTATTGGGGGGCTACCCCGGATGCCAGATGTTTGATCTCGGCTTGCACAGCAAAGGCACGCGCATTGCCGGTCATCACGAGCGCCATTACGGATCGGATTTGACGTATTCGGCGGCATTGGTAATATCTTAAAATGATTCAGTGCGTTAGGCCTACTAAACCGCAGCCATCCGTTCCCTTCGCGAGATTCAGAAATGGAAGGGTTCAAATTCATTCTAAAGCACCTTCGATAATTGAATTCTTCGGGCCTCCTTTATATGGCGAAGGAAGCTTTGAGGATGAAAAATGAATCAAAAGTAATTTAAAGTCAATTACAATTTGAACAATATTCTGTTACAGTGGGCCTTGTCAAGCTTAAACCAGACAGGCATTTTTTCGCATAAAATTTAAATATATTAAATCGTTATAAGCTGATCTATGTTACATATGCAATTGGCAAAGTTTTTAGAATACAACTCAATACAACGAATAGGGTTGCAAAATTCGTGTTTTGATCTAAGACAGCTAACAGTCGTACTGCATTGAACCGATTTATTGGCAGTCCTGCCAAAACAGGCTGCACTGATTTTCTCAGCGGTAAGAAACCTAAGGATGAGTGACAAACGGCAGAATATTCTGGATGCGGCTGAGAGTATCATGTCCGCCAAAGGTCGCAGCGCGACCATCAGCGAAATAAGTGCTGCTGCGGGTGTAACGGACTCGATGCTCTACCATTATTTCAAAAATAAAGAGGATTTGCTTTTCTCCGTCACCCAGGAGCGCCTTAGAGACGCACTTGAAAAATTGGAGGAGCAACTCCAGGGCATCATGGATCCGGTCAGCCAACTCAGCAAGCTGATCTGGTTCCAGCTCTATTACCATGATACCCATTCCGACTATGCCAATCTCCTGTTATTCGAATGCCGCCCTAGCAAGAGCTTCATGAAGCATGAGGCTTACAATCTGATTAAGCGTTGGTCGGATATCGGGCGAAAAATTCTCAACAAAGGGATATCGGATGGCACCTTTCGCAATGACCTTTCCCTCGCGATAGTTCGTGATGCTGTTTTTGGGCTGATGGATATGGAAAATATCCAGAGCATGGTAGCTCGGGAGACGCCCCAGGCGCATACGGATCTGGATGCCATTCTGGATCTCCTGTTACCGATGATTCGGCCCGAGGCCGAACCGACCACCCTGAATAGCGAAAAGTCCGGCAGGATTCTGGCGTCGGCCTTAAACGTGTTTGCCACCAAGGGATATCAGAACGCCACGATACTGGAGATTTCAAAATCGGCGGAGGTCTCTGAAGGGACCATTTACGAATATTTCAAAAACAAGGAGGATCTACTCTTCTCAACTCTGGAGCGGCAATTCCGGAACAATCTGGATTCGCTTGACGAATTGTTCGAAGTGAGAACCCCACTGCGTAAACTGAAACGCTTCATCCGCTATCACTTCACAATCTACCTATCGCAACCGGTCTTTGTTAAGATTTTCTTGTTTGATGCAATTTACAATGCCCATTTCTATTCCTCAAATGCCTATCCGCCCTTTAAAAATTACATTGAAAGCGTCTACAAGATTTTGGACGAGGGGAAGAATGACGGCAGTATTCGTCCGGAAATCAATAACCGGGTTTTCCGCAATCTTTTTATGGGAATTTTCAGTCACATGGCCATCAGGTGGCTGTTTACGGAAAAGGGAAGCCAGGCCGATAAAATCGAAGAGATCAATGCGGCTGTTTCCATGTTGAGCCGCGCTGTCGCCTCGAACTGACCCCACTCCCCTGAGCGCTGATAGTTTGACAATTGATCAGTAGACCGATGCAAACCGGTCTATACTTTGAAGCGCCCCACCATCGTATCTAGTTGCCGAGATAGTTTGGCCAACTCCGCCTGAGCTCAAATTGACTTGTGAGCTGCTGTTGGACATCTCACCGGCCGATCGGGTGACTTCAGCGATATCGCCGGCGATTCCGGTATTAAGACCCAATGTTGGCAAGTGACACGGAAAACCCGTCGAGACCGCTTTTGTTGCCAAGGGCACGACCTCGACGGGGTAAATGGTTGAATGCCCACCCTGAAAGGTGGGCATAGGCAGATCAATTCGGAACAAGAAGGCACTATCGACTCATCCGCCGAAAGAGGCTTCATCGATCTCGATGGCGGCGGCGTTGCCCTTGGCGATGGAATCCATGCTGCCCAGGGTGACCGGCAATATGGTGCCGATGAAAAATTCTGCGCTCTTGATCTGGCCCTGGTAAAAAGGCACATCTTTTTGGGCCGCGCCTTTGGCCAGTTTGTCGGCAGCGATCTGGGCGCGCCACAGGAGCATCCAGGCCATGATCACATCGCCGGTGACATTCAAAAAGGGCGTGGCGTGGGCAAAGGCGGTCTTAAATTGGGCCGAAGCGGCGCGTTGGCCGATGGTCATGGCCAGTTCGCCCAAGCGGTTGACGGCGGTTTGGGCCTCAGCCGCAATGGTTTGCAGCCCTTGGGTCGCTTTGGCTTTCTGGATGGTCACGTTCATCTGGGTCAGCATGCTCATGAAGACCGCACCTTGGTTCAAACCCAGTTTACGTCCCAGCAGATCCATGGCCTGGATGCCGTTGGTGCCTTCATAAAGCGAGGCGATCTTGCTGTCGCGCATCAATTGCTCGACGGGATACTCTTGGATGTAGCCGTACCCGCCGTACACCTGGATGGCCTGGACGCAGATGTCAAAACCTCGGTCGCTGCCCATGGATTTGATGATGGGGGTAAGCAGCTCTGCCATGTCGTTGCACTCTTTTTTAACGGCCGGATCGCTGCTGCAGTGCATGCGGTCGAAAAGCGATTCGACGTAGTAAACCAGGCTGCGTAACCCTTCCACATAACACTTCATCCACATGAGCATGCGGCGCACATCCGGATGGCGGATGATCGGTGCCTGGGGCGGCGCATCTTTGCCGGCCCCCAGTTCGCGGCCCTGGAGCCGTTCGCGGGCGTAATTGAGGGCGTACAAGTAAGCCCTGGAGGCGCCGACGAGGCCCTGAAACCCCACGTCCTGACGGGCTTCGTTCATCATCTTGAACATGATCTTCATGCCCATGCCCTCTTCGCCCAGCAGGAATCCACGGCATTGATTTTTGCCGCCGAAGGCCAGGCTGCAGGTGGCGCTGCCGTGAATGCCCATTTTCTCTTCGATACCGGTGCAGACCACATCGTTGGGTTGGCCCAGACTGCCGTCGGGATTGACCCAGATCTTGGGCACGATAAAAATGGAGATGCCCCGGGTGCCCTCGGGAGCGCCTTCCACGCGGGCCAACACCGGATGGATGATGTTATCGGCCAGGTCATGCTCGCCGTTGGTGATGAAAATTTTATTGCCGGTGATCGTATAGGTGCCATCGCTGTTTTTAATAGCCGATGTGGTCAGGGCGCCCACGTCCGAGCCGGCATTGGGTTCGGTCAGCACCATGGTGCCGCCCCACACGCCGCTGTAGAGTTTTTTAAGGAAGAGATCTTTTTGCGCTTGGGTGCCGTAAAGCTCGATCATCTTGCCGGTGCCATGACCCAGCATGGCGTAGGCGGACAGTGTGCCGTTGGCGCCGGAAAGATATTCGCGCGCAGCCCGGGCGACAATGTGGGGCAGGCCCTGGCCGCCCAGTTCCGGATCTTCGGTCATGGAGGCCCATTCGCCTTCCACGATCAGCTTATGGGGCCGATGATAGCTCGCCGGCACCTTGACCTTGCCGCTTTCAAAGGTCACGCCGATACGGTCGCCGTCGAGATAGGCGGGCAGCAGCTCCTTGATGGCAAAGTTGCGCACCTCGGTGATGATCATATCGAAGGCCTTGCGATCGAGCCCCGCAAACGCCTTTTCCTTGGCCAATTTTTCGGTGTCCAGCTGTTCGTACAGTACGAAATCGATGTCTCTGCGATCCGCGATTTGTTGTGCCACTTCAAAACCTCCTTGTTTGAGCATTCACTATCGATAGACGGTCACTCTCGTCCAAAAGCTTCGTCTGCGTTTGGATCATGGTGGGTATTGCCAGCCTTCGCCTATATTTTCTATCGGTAAAAAGCAAGATGTTACCATTGCCCGCTTGAATTCGTGTCCTTCTATCAACGACAGCTTCGATCATAGCCGCGCTCCTACCCAAATCGGACAATCGATTTATCGCAAATCGAATCCTTTCTTGACTTGGATGGGCTCTTGACTATACTGAAAATACGAAAATATGAAATTGATGAAAATCATACACTCACTAAACGCTTTTCGAGGGTGTGCCCATGGAAACCATGAAGGTCATCAAAATCAACAGCCGGGGGCAAATCGTGCTGCCGGCCGAATTCCGCAAACTGCTTGGCATCGACGAAAATACCCAAATGCTGGTTCGTATGCTGGATGACGGCGGCCTTGAAATCAGGCCGGCCTCCATCGTGCCGATCAGCAACTACCTCGAATCGCACCCCGAGGTTCGTAAAAAAGTGCTCGCCTCCTATCGACAGGCCAAAAAGGGCAAGGTGCTCGGCGCGGATGAAACCAAGCGTCTTCTGGAGACCGACGGATCTTAACCAGGGGGTGTGGCGTGATCGTTCAGAGTACCCAGGGATTTGTCGAAAGCCTCAACCTGTTGTCGGCAAGCGAGGCCAAGACCGCCAAGCGGTTCTTGCGTCCGCTGTGCGATGCCATCGAACATCTGGCCGATGGTTTGCCAATTACCTCCATCGCTTTGTCCAACTATCTGATTTGTGAAGAGCGGGGCGCGGCGCTGTCGGCTGCCATCGGCAACGACAAGATCTATGGTATCTCCTTCGAAGGATTTTATCTGGCGGTGGCAGTGATGGGCAAGGCCCCTGAAATCTGCCAGCTGTTGACCATCATCAAGAAACGGTAGGGGTGACCCGAATGTTGGCGGCGATACAAATTTTAAACGCGATCTTGATATTTACCGCGGGCATTCTGCTGGCAGCGCGGGTATACCCAACGCTTTTCGAGTCCTCCGATGTGACCGGTCACGACCCCGTTAAAAATTTGCAAGCCATCTCCCGGGAACTGAGCGAAAAGCAGATGAATGCTGCCGATACTGAATTCCTGAAGCAAAAGACCGTGCAGGCGATCAGCTTGATTGCCGAAAGCCTGGTGGACAGCAAGGTGATCGCCACCGATACGCGTTCCCGGACCCGCCTGGGATTGATCTTGCTGGCTGCCGGTACCTTCATTCAAAGTCTTCTCACCGTATTCACAAATTAAGGCTTAACAATTCATGTCCGCCTCTGCGGTGGTATTTTTGATCCGCCTAAAACAAGCAGTGGTCAAGCGAACGACCGTTTGTTTTACCAGGGGTTACCCCAGCTTGGCGGAGAGCCATTCCAATGCCCCCTGCGTCACCTGCCACGCCGCTTTATTTTCGTAGGCGTATTTCACGGCCTCGTCGGCGTCGCCGAAGCCATAATGGTCGGGAAGGTTCCGCGGTAACTTCTTGCGACCGAGGAGGTAGGGCGGCACGTACTTGTTTTCGGCGAGAGCTGCTTTGAGCGACGCATCAGCGGTCGGAGAATCACCGCGCTTTCTGAAATCCAGCAGTACCCGTGAGTACATCCAGGTGGCCATACCGTCATCTT
>JBAQGR010000711.1:0-11134 GCA_049287895.1 Desulfatitalea sp. | reverse complement strand
AGCCACGAAATGAAATGGTATTATTTTGGTGGGTTATGAAGATAGAGATGAAAGATGGGAAGAATGGCGGAAGTACTTCTCCGCGAAGCGGTTTAGTTCAACATGGTTTAGTCCTCCTATTAGACGCCTTATTTGACGTCTAATCGGGGGACGAATGGGATAATTCCTCACAATTGTGGTCTAGTCACCCGATTCTGGCTTGCTGGACCACGAAAATGCAATCTAGATATTTCCCATTTAGTATTCGGCACCCTACCGCGGTCAGAGAAATTGGGCCGACGGCCCTTTAGCTGTTTTCATTCCGAATCTAATTCGTGCGTGTGTAAAATACGCGCGTTGCTGTGTTTATGTCAATGTAATTATAGGTGTTTAGGGTTTGTTTAGGGTCGCTTAAATGCTGGCGTGGCGGGATGGGTGGATTTGCGATGATTGGCCGGGGCGGGGGATATCCCAATGGAAGTTTGAATTGGGGGGCATTTGCGGCCTTGTGGCCTTGCGCTGCGACAAGGGGATTATGCCACGGTGCGCTCGCGCTCCAAGACCCGCACAATACGCTCGCAAGCCGGCATTACCGCCCCCTGCATGGTCTTGGAAAGACCGGGGCGGACTTCATCAGGAATAAATTCAATCTGGGCGACCAGGATGACGATTTTGATTCCGGCCTGCTTTTCGATCTTGGCGAGCAGGCTGACGGTGGGAAACTGATGCAGGGAAAAATCGGAGGTCTTCTTATCTGGAATCCGCGCGATGGGGATTTCGAAGATCTCGCCGGCGGATCGATCCGGCACGTCGACGGCATCCACGATCACCAGCAATCCGGGTTTCTTTTCGCTGAGCGTCAGATCCACCAGGGTGTCGCGGACGCTGGTGCCCATGTCCAGGGCCAGAACATCCTCCGGCAACGCGTAATGTTCTTTCAGGTGCTGGATGACGGCCGGGCCGAAGCCGTCATCGCCGTACAGGGTATTGCCGCAGCCAAAAACGAGCGCCGATTTTTCAAAAAGAGTGGTCATCGCATCGTCCCATCGCTAGAAATGGAGCCACGGAATCACCGATAGCAGCAATTCCGTGGCCCGGTCAGAAGCATTCCCGCATGTTTAATTCTCGAGTCGGTCGAGGAGTTCTCCTCCGGCATTCAGAACGCTGATTTCCAGGGCGATACCGCCATCCAGGCGGTGAGTGGCGCAGCTCAGTCAGGGGTCGTAGGCACGTATGGCCATTTCCACCTTGTTGAGCACCCCCTGGTCATAGGTGCCGTTTTTAATGAGTTCCGTTGCGGCCTGTTTGACCGAAAGGTTCATGGCCGCATTGTTGTGCGTGGTGCCCACGATGATATTGGCTTTCAGGATCAGTCCGTCTGCATCGGTTTCATAATCATGGATCAATGTGCCACGCGGTGCTTCCACGCTTCCAACGCCGCGACCGGCTTTGGGTTTGATCGCCACCCGAATGTCTGTGGAGGTGATTTGCGGATCTTCCAGAAGGGCAACCATGCTCTCCGCGCACTGCACCAGTTCGATCAACCGGGCGTAATGATACAGGAGCGTCAGATGCGCCGGCCGTCCGAAATGGCTGCGGAACTCTTCCAGTTCGGCCTGGGCCAGAGGGGTCGCCATTTTGTCGCACACGTTGATGCGGGCCAGGCAGTTGCTCCGATAGACGCCGGTCGGATTTTTAAGATCCATCGATAAGCCGTTCCCCCAGCGCTTGGCGTATGGAAATTTCTGATAAGACCAAGGTTCCACATGCTCCCCGATGAAATCGAGATACGCACCAGACTGGAAATCATCGTAGGCGCCGTCCGGCTTCATCAAGCGAAGCTTGCCGTCATAGAAATCCAGGGCACCGTCGTCGGTGACCGTTCCCAGATGCCCCACCTTGATAACGCCCAGGGTCTTGATGGCATCCAGGTATTTTGCGAAGACGTTTTTCTTGGCAAAATCGATGGTGAATTTGGAAAACTCCAGCAGTTCACGGGCTTTCCCAAGGATATCGTCGCGCTCTTTTTCCGTCATCGGTTTGCTGACGCCGCCCGGCAGCGAGAAGGTGGGATGGATGGCTCTTCCGGCGAAATTTTCCAGGATCTGGGCCGTGAGCTGCCGGAAGAAGACCACCTTTTTGGCCAGGTCCGGCGCGGCACCGATGATTCCCACCACATTCCGGACGGCGTAATCCGCATCCGGCCCCATGACGAAATCCGGAGCGGCCAGGAAGTAAAAGTTCAGCAGCTTGTCGCCGACATAGGCGATCATCTGCATGAGGCGCCGCAGCTTGACGGCCGCTGGCGGCGGGGTGACCCCGAAACAGCGATCGCCGGCCTTGCTCGAGGCCAGATGGTGCGCCCAGGGGCAGATGCCGCAAATATGGCAGACAATGCGTGGCATCTCCTCCGCGGGCCGCCCCTCGCAGAATTTTTCAAACCCTCGCAACGCCTGTACATGCAAGTGGGTGTCGGCTACATTCCCGGCATCGTCGAGTTGAATGACGACCTTGGCATGCCCTTCGATTCGAGTGATCGGCTGAATATTGATGACTTTTCCCATGGTTTCACCACCTCCTTATCTTCCAGCCGGACGGGCCGGCAACGGTTTGAGGTTTCCATGGCCGCCGGTATATCGGTTCATGATCGCACGGCGGTCCACAACGGTCTTGGGATCTAGCCCGATGGAGGTCATGGCGCCCATCATATCGACCATGGGACGGGCGCCCTTGCGGATGGGACCGAAGCACCCCCGGCAAGGGGTGCGGGCCTGCACACACCGTGGAACCCCGGATTTTCCGGCACAACCCGCCAAGGTGACCGGCCCCAGGCAGAGAAAGCCCTGTTCATTGATGCAGCGCATCTGGTCGAGCCCTTCTTCGGGATTGAAGGCCAGATTTTCGAACGAGCGTTTGACCGGGCCGCCGGCGGATTTTTTCTCGCGTTTCACCGGGCAGGTGTCGCAGACACTGCGCTCGGGCAGGGACCAGGAGGTGCCCCCTTTGAGCAGGGCGGTGATGGCCTCGGCGATCCAGTCGGGATGGGGCGGACATCCGGGTATGGTGATATCCACCTTCACGACCTCATCGAGGGCCTTGCAGCCTTCCAGCCATTTGGGAACATTGGGATGAACCGGGTCGGGCGACGACTCGGTGGAAGAGCAACCGCGAAACACTTTTTCAAAGACTTCGTCCCGGGTGAACATATTGGCCTGGGAAGGAATGCCGCCGTAAGCAGCGCAGCTTCCCAGGGCGATCAGGATTTTGGTTTTCTTGCGCATCTCCGTAAGGACATGTTGGTGTTCTTCGTTGCGCACACTTCCCGATACGATCCCCACCACTGCTTCCGGAATATCCATGGAAGCACCGTCGCCCAACTGACCGAAGTATTTGTGATCGATCAGAACCGGAATGTGGACAAAGTCGAGCTGCGGTAAAAGCTCCAGCAGGGCGGCCCCTGTGTTGAGAATGGAAATCTCGCAACCGGAACAGGAATTCAACCACTCTTCTGCAACGGTAACCGGCATAATTTCCTCCCTTCATGAAAGTGTAAGCCCTAAAATAGGCCAGGTTTGCTTTTTCTCACCTCCTTTGTTTTTTCTTCGGCGCCGATGCTGCCCGGCGCGAAAATGCAATTCATTAGCAGCGGGTTTACGACGCCGCACTCTGCGCGGCAGCGATTCTTCTCGAATAGACCAGGTATTGGCCGGCATCCTGAAAGAGCTGCACCTCGAATCCATCCTTACGATAGGCCGCCACGGTCTGTTGGGCTTGATCTTCCGTTGCGTAGACCGCGCCGTCCCATACGAATTTTTTCCCTTCAAACTTTCTTGAAAGCGGTATGGACATTGCTGCTTCCTTTCCAGCGCCTGAAGCTTAGACCCGGTTATTGTAGGAACTGGGCCCCAAGTCTCTCAAAGTATCGGTCATCTGCGTGATCACATCGGCAAATTTTTGGGCTTCCGACGAGGCGATCCATTCGAGGCGAAACCGCTCCGGCTCCAGGCCAAAATCCTCCAGCATCATATCGAGGCCTTCGGCTCTGGATTTGGCTCTTACATTACCTTCCAGGTAATGGCAGTCGCCGATGTGTCAGCCGCATATCAGTACGCCGTCGGCCCCCTTGGTCAGCGCATCGATGACCAGATTGGGATGGATCATACCCGAGCACATGGTTCGAATGATCCGGGCATTGGGCGGATACTGGACCCGCGCCACACCGGCCAGATCGGCGCCGGCATAGGAACACCAGTTGCAGCAAAACGCGAGAATCAAAGGTTCGAATTGTGCACTCATCATTTACCCCCAATCGTTTCGGCCGATCTGATTTCTGAACTCCCGGATGCCTAAATCAGCCCCAAGGCCGCTTCGACCTGGGCACCCAACTGCTCCATGGTAAAGCCCTTGACGACAATGCCCTGCTTGGGACAGGTAGCCATACAACTGCCGCACCCCTTGCAGCGCACCTCGTTGACTTCCACGGTTTTTCTGACTTCGCCGCCTTTCATGTACTCCACCAGGGAGATGGCCTGATACGGGCACGGTTCGATGCAGAAGGCGCACCCATCGCAGTTTTCATCCACGGGATGGGAGATCGTCGATTCCAGTTGCAGGAACTCCTTGGAAAGGATGGTGGTGGCCCGGGAGGCGGCGGCATAGCCTTCGGCGATCGACTCCTCGATGGGTTTGGGATAGTGGCACAGCCCGGCCATGAAGATGCCGTCGGTGGCAAAATCCAGCGGCCGGATCTTGGCATGCACCTCGGAGAAAAACCCTTCCGCGTTCAGGGCGACCTTGTAGATCTGCGACAGGGCGCTGTTGTCGTTGGGCACGATGGCGGTGGCCAGGGCCAGCACATCCGCGATGATCGCCACCGGTTGCTGGAGGATATGGTCCTTTACGGTGATTTTCAGCCGGCCGTCGAGATCTTCAACCTGCGGCAGATCATCCAGGGTGTAGCGGATGAAGAGGACGCCTTTTTGCCTGGCCGCGGCATACAAACTTTCTCTTTCCCCGTAGGTGCGCATGTCGCGGTAAAGAATGAATACATCCATTTGGGGATCGATTTCTTTAAGCTTTAAGGCATTTTCCACGGAGTGACTGCAGCAGATCTTGTTGCAGTATGGCCTTTCCGGGATCCGAGATCCCACGCATTGAATGAAAGCGACGGTTTTCGCCCCTTGGATCCGCTCTGTTTTGTGAGCGATCTCAGAATCCATATCCAGCAGATGCATGACATTGGGGTTTTTGCCGAAAAGATAGAGACCTTCCGGCTGAAAGGCTCTGGCCCCAGTGGCCAGGACAGCCACCCCATGTTCGATCTGTTGACCATTGGACAGTTTGGATACGAAATTCCCGGCAAAACCCGAGGCTTCCGCGACGGTCGATCCCAGGTGAAGGGTGATGTTTTCATTGGTTTGAACTTTGTGGATCACCTCTTCCACGAAGGGACGGATCGGTTCTCCCTTCCAGGTTTTGTCGAGTTTGAGGGCTTGCCCCCCCAAGGCTTCTTTCTGTTCGATCAGATCGACCGCAAACCCTTGATCGGCGATGGCCAGGGCGCTCACCATCCCGGAAACCCCGCCGCCCACCACCAGCGCCTTGTTCGTGACATTGGCGCTGAGGTATTCCAAGGGCTTGAGCAGACGGGACTTGGCCACCGCCATGTTGACCAGATCCTTGCATTTTTGCGTGGCCTTCTCCGGTTCATTCTGGTGGCACCAGGTGCAGTGATTGCGAATGTTGGCCATTTCGAAGAGATATTTATTCAGACCTGCATTGCGCAGCATTTCCTGGAAGATGGCCTGATGAGTGGACGGACTGCAGGAGGCGACCACCACGCGATTGAGATTGTAATCTTTGATCTGCGCGATGATATCCTTCTGTGAATCCTGGGAGCAGGTGAAAAGATGATCGTTGGCATAGGTCACATCCCGAAGACTTTTCGCATATTCGACAATGGCCGGAACATCGGCGACCCCGCCGATATTGATGCCGCAGTTGCAGACAAAAACGCCGATGCGAACCGGTTCGTTGTCCACATTGCTTTCAGGGGGAAACACTTTTTTCTTCTGCAATGTGCCGCGGGCAAGGGCCAGCGCACCGGTGGCAGCGGCGGCGGCGGCGCTGGCTTCGGCCACGGTTTGCGGGATGTCCTTGGGGCCGGTGAGCACGCCGCATGCATAGACGCCGGGTCTCGACGTGGCCACCGGGCTCAGGCAATTGGCCTCTATGAAGCGGTTCGGACCCAATTGAACCCCCAACCGTTGCGCCAAATCGACGCTCTTTTGGGGAATCTCCACCCCGATGGAGAGCACCACCATGTCGAATGCTTCCTGCTGAGCTTTGCCGTTTTCCAGCACGTAACGGATCTTCAGATCGCCCGTTCCCTCCACGGGTTCGATGGTATGAACTCTGGAGCGGATCAGGCGGCCGCCCTGCTTTTTTGCGCGTTCGTAATATTTTTCAAAGTCCTTGCGATGGGTCCGCATGTCCATCAGGAAGACGGTCGTATCCAGGTCGCTTCCCAAATGCTCTTTTGCGATGATGGTCTGCTTGAGCGCGGCCATGCAGCAGACGGAGGAACAGTACGGATGGGCGCCGTCGCGGTGACTGCGCGAGCCCACGCACTGGACCCAGGCGATCTTCTTTGGATCCTTGTTATCCGAGCGCCGCCGGATATGCCCTTTAAAAGGCCCGCTGGGGCTGAGCATGCGTTCAAATTCAAGATTGGTCATCACATTGGGATGCTTCCCGTACAGGTAGCGATCCGTGTGACTGGGATTGAAGGGTTGCAAGCCTGTGGCCAGGATCACGGAACCGACCTCGAGTTCGATGGTTTCGTCCTGCTGGCCATGATCGATGGCGCCGGCCGGGCAGACTTGCGCGCAAATCCGGCATCCATCCGTTTTGAAGTGGGCGCACACGCTTCGGTCGATGGCCGGCGTTTTCGGCACGGCCTGAGCATAGGGGATGTAGATCGGTTTTCTGCCGGCCAGGCCGACATCATACTCCGAAGGGATGGGCCTGAAGTCGTGCTTGGATATCTCCTCCAACTTGATGTGCCCGGTCGGGCAGATGGCGACGCAGGCACCGCAGGCGATGCAATCCTCGGCCTGCATCTGAAACGGCGTATCCACCTTGATGTCGACGCCGCGCCCGGTCAGGCCGATGGCGCTGTTTCCGATGCGTTCACAGATCCTGGTGCAAAGCCCGCACAGGATGCAATCATCGTCTCCGGTAGTAAACCGCGGCTCCGTGACGCCGTATTTGTGGGCGAGCTCTTTCACAAAAGGAGCATCCGGGCATCTACTCAGCAGCAGCTCGACGATCAGCTTGCGGATCTGGCGCAGGGCTTCGGTATCGGTCTGGATTTGCATACCTTCCCAGACGGGATAGTTGCAGGAGGTCACCAGCCGGGTGCGACGCCCGTCAAACAGCTCCACCAGGCAGAGCCGGCAAAGACCGGCCGGCTCCAATATCTTATGGTGGCAAAGGGTTGGGATCTCGATGCCGTTTCTTTGCGCAACCTGGAGAAGATATTCCCCTTTTTCCCCTTGAACGTCTTTCCCGTTGATTTTGAAAGCAACCATAAAGCCTACCCTTCTGCTCTTTGCGCCGTCTTATTTGATGACGACCGCATCGAATTTGCATGCGTCATAGCAGATGCCGCACTTGATACACTTGTCCTGCTTTACTTCGTGAGATTTTTTCTTCTCGCCGGCCACGGCCTGCTGGGGGCATTTCAGAAAACACAGGTGACACCCATTGCAGGTTTCCGCATCGATCTCATAATGGAAAAGCGATTTGCAGACGCCCGCGGGACACTTCTTGTCCCGGATATGGGCTTCATATTCATCCCGGAAGTAGTTGATGGTGGTCAACACCGGATTCGGGGCCGAAGTTCCCAGGCCGCACAGCGACGCATTTTTCACCATATCGGCCAGTTCTTCCAGCAGCGGGATATCGCTTTCCTTGCCCTTGCCCTGGCAGATGTTGTCGAGAATATCCAACATCTGCTTGATGCCTTCGCGGCAGGGAAGGCACTGCCCGCACGATTCCTCTTTGAGAAAATCGAGGAAGTACCTGGCGATGTCCACCATGCAGGTATCCTGATCCATGACGATCATTCCGCCGGAGCCCATTATGGAACCGACTTCCGTCAGTTTTTGATAGTCTACGGGAAGATCGAGCAGTCGTTCGGGGATACACCCGCCGGAAGGCCCCCCGGTCTGAACGGCCTTGAAAGTTTTCCCCTTTACTACCCCACCGCCGATCTTAAACACGATATCGCGCAGAGACATTCCCATCTGTACTTCGACCAGCCCCGTATTTTTGACCTTGCCCACGAGGCTGAAGACCTTGGTCCCCTTGCTGCCCGCCGTGCCCATGGACGCGAACCAATCGGCGCCTTTATTCAATATGACCGGAACGCACGCATAGGTCTCCACGTTGTTCAGATTGGAAGGACCGCCCCTGAATCCTTTTTCCACGGTATGGATATATTTGGCCCTGGGCCTGCCCACCGAGCCTTCCAAAGAGGCCATCAAGGCGGTCGATTCGCCGCAGACAAAGGCGCCGGCGCCGGTGGAGATCTTGATCCTGAAACCAAACTCCGAGCCGGCGATGCGGTCTCCCAGCAGCCCGAACGCTTCTGCCTGGCCGATGGCTGTTTTCAGCCGTTGGACGGCCAACGGGTATTCCTTGCGGACGTAGATGTAGCCCTGACCGGAGCCGATGGCCCGCGCGGCGATCAGCATGCCTTCGATCACGCTATGCGGATCCCCCTCGAGGATCGATCGGTCCATATAGGCGCCCGGGTCGCCCTCATCCGCATTGCAGATAATGTATCTTTCGCCGCTATGCCCGGCGCAGGTTTCCCATTTGGCGCCGGTCGGGAAACCGCCGCCGCCGCGGCCCCGAAGCCCGGATTTCTTGACGATGCGGATGATCTCGGCCGGTGCCATATGGCCCAGCACATGCATAAAGGGGGCATATCCACCCCTTGCCATGTACTCATCGATGCGGGCCGGATCGATATACCCGCAGTTGCGCAGTGCGATTTTCATCTGGTCCTTGTAAAAGGGGATCTCTTCCAAAAAGGGGACATCGCGCAGCGGTTGGATACCGGCCAGCGGGTTGGCGATGGCGTTGTCCATAATTCCGCGCGGATCCCGAACCTGTCCCAGAATCCATTTGTGGTTGGTAAAATCGCCTTTCCGATAGGCGTTGATGATATCGATGATCTTGTCATCGGTCGCATTCTGGTAGACTACCCGCGGCCCGTTCTTCCCGGCGATCTCAACCAGCGGCTCCTTTTCACAAAACCCCAGGCACCCGGTCTGGTAGATCTTTACCCCATTGTCTCCGGTGAATGCTTTTATCGCTCTTGCGAAGGCCGCCTTTCCTCCGGCGGCGATACCGCAGGAGGCCATACCGATCCGGACCTCGGTGGCCTCCGGATCGTACAGGCGCTGGCTGTATTGCCGGCTTACTGCTTCCAGATGCTCCATGGACATAATCTTCATGATGGGGGTCCCCACATTTGTCAGAACTGGTTGCAAACTTTCCTTTGCGCCGAAGAGCTAATAATTTTAAAATGGCTTCTATTCATATTTATCCAAAATGGCTTGGACCTCATCGGGAGAGATGCGGCTGTGAATGTCTTCGTTTACCTTCACAACCGGTCCAAGGCTGCAGCAGCCGATACACCGCACGGGCTCTATTGAAAACCGCATTCCCTGTTGGGGATCGGCGCCGGTGTTTTCGATCACCGCCTCGATTCTCTCCTTTATCCGTTCCCCGCCACGGACGTGACAGGCAGTGCCCAGACAGATGGAAACGATGTTTCGGCCCCTGGGTTCCAGGCTGAACGTACTGTAGAAGGTGCCGACGCCATAAATTTTGCTGAAAGGAATGGCGAGCTTTACGGAAAGGTAGGAGAGGGCGGGCCGGGGTAGATAGTTATAGCGGTTCTGGATGGCCTGAAGCATCATGATCAGGTTTTCTCCGTCCGCATGATATTGTTCTACAATGATCCTATCCAGCTCGCGATAATCGACATCGGGAGGCATATCGTTCATCTTCATACTCCACTATCCGGGTTGCTCACTGGGGCGGGCGGCACCGGCTGATAGATCACCGGACAGTTTTCCACACAGGTGCCGCAGCCGGTACAGCGCTCGAGATCGACGCTGCGCGCGCGTTTGCGCACTTTGACTTTAAAATGACCCTGGGACCCCTCGATGGATTGAATATCCGCGTAGGTGATGACTTGGATGTTCAAATGCTGGCCGACCTCGACCAGTTTGGGCGAAATGATTCACATGGCGCAGTCGTTGGTCGGAAAGGTCTTGTCGATCTGAGCCATTTTGCCCCCGATGGACGGGCTCTCTTCCACCAGATAGACGTAGTAGCCGGAATTGGCCATATCCAGAGCCGCCTGCATTCCGGCGATCCCGCCGCCGACAACCAACACGGATCCGATCGGTTGTGCAGTCATTTGCCGTCCCTCCTTTTATCGTCCGACTTCCTGAAGCTCGGGCCCGAGATAGGTCCGCTCGTTTTCCCCCAGACATCCCAATGCCAGGCAGATCAGGGTCCATAAATGCACACTGTGAAAACCCGCTTTGAAATGCTCGGATAGATCATGGATTTGAGAATGACAGTTATGACAAGGCGTGACGCAGTAGGTTGCACCGGTTGCCAAAATCTGTTCCAGCTTCAACTGGCCGTATGCCCGGCGTTCATTGACAAAGCCCGATTGCAGCGAACCCCCGCCGCCGCCACAGCAGTAATTGTTCGACCGGTTGGGATGCATTTCGACAAAATTATCTTCACCCACAACCTTTTTAAGGACATAGCGCATCTCTTCGGCGATCGGATCGCCATAGGATTTGCGCACGGTCTGACAAGGGTCGTGAAGCGTGAATTTGATCTTGAGATCCTTGTTCCAGTCGGAGCTGACCTTCAGACGGCCTTCACGGATCCATTTGGCGTAGTAATGGAATATACTGTCGACTTGGAAGTTGTGCGGGATGTTGAATCTTTGCAGTCCGGACCGGACTGCGAAGAGTTCGTGCCCTCACTCCGTGTTGAGCCATATCTTGCATTCAAGGTCGTCCACCGCCTTGGCCTTGGTGCGGACGATGTGCTC
>JBAQGR010000710.1:0-6491 GCA_049287895.1 Desulfatitalea sp. | reverse complement strand
CCCTGGCGGCCAGCGCGCTGGCGATCAGCACGAATTGGGCTGTTTTCATCTGGGCCGTCACTCATGGGGAGATCCTGCAGAGCAGTTTAGGCTATTTTCTCAACCCTCTGCTCAATGTTCTTCTGGGCTACTGCTTTCTGGGCGAGCGCTTGCAGCCGCTGCAGCGTTTGGCGGTAGTCATTGCCGCGGGCGGTGTTCTGCTTTCCCTGATCGGTTACGGCGAAGTGCCCTGGTTGGCTCTGGTGGTGGCCGGAAGTTTCGGTCTCTACGGACTGATCCGCAAACAGGTCGATATCGATAGCGTTACCGGGTTGATGATGGAAACGATGTTGCTGCTGCCCATCGCCTCGGGATGGCTGATCGTAATGCACCTGCGAGGCGAGACTGTTTTCCTGCACGCCGGTCTGCGCATCGATTTGCTGCTGATCGGGGCTGGTATCATCACTTTACTGCCGCTCATGTCCTTCGCCGTCGCCGCCCGGCGACTGCGACTGGCGACCCTGGGACTTCTGCAGTATATCGCCCCGACCGGCCATTTTCTGATCAGCGTCTTCCTCTATGGAGAACCCTTTACCTCTGCCGATGCAATCACTTTCGGCTGTATCTGGACAGGGCTCGCCCTCTATACCGCTGATATGTGGATGACGCATCGCAGGCAGCTTTTGCTAAAATAGTCGGCGTCGCCTCGTAGGTCGGCACGAGTGGCGTTGTCAGCGGCCCGACCATTGACACCCCAGCATGACGTTGGCATACTCCGCTTCGTAAAGGATGACCACGACAGGAGATCTCAATGGACCTTGCCCGACTCACACGTCAAGTACTGCATAATTGCGATGTGTCCGATGCCCGCTATGCGGGAATATATTCGGTCTGCGGCCTGGCCATGCGCTTGCGGGACCTTTATAAATGGGACCAGCGCTTGCCGCCGTGGGAAGAGCACGAGGCCGCCGCGGTGCTGGATTGGATCGGTCAACGCGAAGAACTGTGGGAATCGCTGGCCGATGCGGAATTTGAACCATTGACCATCGGTCCGGCCGAATTCGAACCCTTTGACAGCCTGGCGATCAACGCCGTGCTTACGGCCCATGGCCTCTTTTATGGCGCCGGCTATGCCCACAGCCTGAAACCCACCTTTTTTCTGGCGAATATCGAGGAGCGCCAAACCTTGCGCGACAAAACCATCTGGCGCCTGGGGCAAGAGTTGGCCCGGGATCTGCTCACCCTTCCGGCCTTTGTCCAGGACGACCAGGTGGTGCTGCGCACCGAAGCGGCGCGCATGTTTTTGTGGGATGAAATCGCCTATATCCCGAATAGCGGCCGAGCGGCCCTGGCCTTTGCCCTGACAGCGTGCTGCAACCTGGCCGATACAAATGCAGAAGGCATTCGCCGGCATTTAGACGCCATTATGAAAGTGCAGCAGACCACTTATATCCGACATGAGCTGAGTGAACTCGAGGAGCAGGTGTTCGACCGCGCCATGTGGCGTCAGATGCTGACCGACTTTCCGCACACTGTTGTCGAGCTGTTGATCCGCACCCTTAAAGACATGCTGGCTGACACCGGACCGCAAGGACCGCTGCACCATTTCAGCGCACATCGCAACAAGGCCGGTTTAGGCTTCTATATGGCCTTCAGCGGCGGGCTGGTGCCGCCGCTTTTCGGCGAGTTGAAAGCAAGTTTCAACACCTTTATGCAGCGTGGCAACTGGGACGAAATCGACCGTGCCATTTCCGCTGTGTATCACAAAGCCGCGGTTTACGCCCAGGAGGTCATGGCCATCTATGCCGCGGGCTCTCAAAAACAGGACCTTGCCTGGGCTCAAAAGGCCATCGAAGAGACCCTCCACGCCAGAGGGCTTCCGAAAAAAAACAGTTAGTTTCTCTCCGCAAATGGACGCTCTCTATTTGTGGAACAAAGGAGGGGAAATCAATATGGCACCATTAATTAGACGCCGGCTGGGGCGAACCGAACGCAGGGTAACCACCCTCGGACTGGGGGGTCAGGCCTTTCGGCGGCTGGGTTTGTCCCTGTCAGCCGCTCCTTGAGAACCATTCAGCCGGTCGGAGCGGGAGGCCCTCGCGGAATGTAGGTTTTGAAATTACTTCTACAAACTTTTCAATAATTCTTCTCTTTTTTCCAGGTATTCTGCTTTGACGATGGGGTTCTGCAGGACATGCAACTGCTCGGGCAGTGCGATGTTGCCCGTTACGCCAAGTAGCCCCAAAACGAGAATCGCGGCATACAGATTGATACCGCTGGCCCAGGCCGCGCCCAAGGTCAACGCCAGGGTGTTGACGATACTGTTATACTGTTCCATGCTGAGTTTGCTCCACTGGTTTCATTCAGTTCTTCTGATCCAGCACCTCCCGCACCTTGGCGGCCAGATCCTTTTTCGAGAAGGGCTTTTGGATGAAGTGCACGCCTTCGTCCAGCACGCCGCGGTGAGCGATCACGTTGGCGGTGTAACCGGACATGAACAGACATTTGGTATCCGGCCGCAGTTCGCCTATCTGTTGCCACAGCTCCCGGCCGTTCATCCCGGGCATGATCACGTCGGTGATGAGTAAATGGATTTGGCTAGGGTGTTCCCTGGCCAGGCGGTTGGCTTCGCCCGGCTTGTTTGCGGCCAGCACCGTGTAGCCCCGCCGTTCGAGCATCATCTTGGTCAGTTTTAAGACGCCCGGCTCGTCCTCCACCAGCAGGATGGTCTCCTGACCACCCATGACCGCTCCCTGCGCATCTTCCGTCCACGCCTGGCTGATCTCGCCCATATGGCGGGGCAAGTAGATCGTGAAGGTCGTTCCCTTACCCGATTCGCTGTCAACAGTGATGAAGCCCTTGTTCTGCTTGACGGCGCCGTAAACCGTGGCCAGGCCCAGGCCGGTGCCTTCGCCGACCTCCTTGGTAGTAAAGAAAGGTTCGAAGATATGGGATAGTGTTACCTTGTCCATGCCGCTGCCGTCGTCGCTCACGGCTAGCCGCACATATTCGCCGGGCATAAAGCCCGCGTGAGTAGCGCAATACTCATCGTCAAGGGTGGCGGTCCCTGTTCCGATGGTGACCTTGCCCACGCCGGTGATGGCGTCCCGGGCATTGACGCACAGGTTGGCCAGGATCTGGTCGATCTGGGAGGGGTCCACCTTGACCGGCCACAGCTCTTTGCCCGGCAGCCAGGCAAGATCAATGTCCTCGCCGATCAACCGCCGCAACATCCTGAGCATTCCTTCCACGGTTTCGTTCAGGTCCAGCACCTTGGGGGCCACAGTCTGCTTGCGGGCAAAGGCCAATAGTTGCCGGGTCAGGTCGGCTGAGCGATTGGCTGCCTTGCGGATTTCCGTAAGGTCGGCAAAGATTGGCTGGGCCGGGTCCAAATTTTCCAGAACCATCTCCGCATGGCCCAGAATAATCTCCAGCATATTGTTAAAGTCGTGGGCCACCCCGCCCGCCAGACGTCCGATGGATTCCATCTTCTGGGCCTGCTGGAGCTGGGCTTCGAGTTTGACCTTCTCCTGCTCGGCCTGCTTGCGTTCGGTGATGTCGAGAATGAAGGCGGCGATGAGCTCTTCAGGACCAGGCAGCATGACATCGGACACAAAGATGGAGACACGGGTTCCGTCCCGTTGGATATGTTCCTTCTCGTACGGTGTGCAGACACCCCGTTCGCGCAGTTCTTCTAGGGCATGTTCATCGGCGGGGCGCCACTCGGGCGGCGTGCCGGCCCGCCAATCAATCGAGCCGTGCTCAAACTCCTCGCGCGTATAACCGATGATGCGCAAACAATAATCATTGGCCTCGATGATGCCTCCTGACGGGTTTATGATAGCGATGCCGACGATGTTGGCATCGACAAAATACCGAAGACGCTCTTCACTCTGGCGCAGTGCTTCTTCGGCCTGTTTGCGCTCGGTTATCTCCTGGACCAAGGAGGCGGTTTTTTCCTGGACGGCTTGTTCCAAGAAGTTTTTCTCCTTTCGCAGGTCATCCTCCGCTTTTTTGATCCGCAGGGCGAAATGAACCTGTGATGCCAATTCATACGGGTCAATCGGCTTGGCCAGAAAAGCATCTGCGCCGACCTCCAGCCCTTTTATGCGGCTATGGGCGTCTGTTCTTAATGCCGTAATCATAATCACCGGAATATGCTTCGTGCTTTCATGGGATTTGAGCCGCCGGCAGGTTTCAAGGCCGTCCATCTCCGGCATGATCATATCGAGCAAAACAACGTCGGGTGATTCGGTTTTGGCCCGCTCGATTCCCTCCAATCCAGATTGGGCGGTGATCACGACACAGCCGGGCACAAGATCTTTCAGCAATGCGGACAGGCTGACCAGATTGTCCACCTTGTCGTCAATCGCCAGCACCTTCTGCATATGGCCTCCCGCTATCCTTGCAGATTCATTTGGATACCCAATCAGTTGCATTTTTTGCCTGAGTTCTTCGATCCACTGCGTATCATCTCCGGCGCTCACAATGATACCGCCGGCCAGGATCACATTTGGCCCTTGAGGGGAAGTCAACGCGATCCGGTAGTCTCCTTTCTCAGAGCCATAGCTTTTCCATGCCACGAAATCAAGTGCCGCGCAGCGGTTCAGCGGCCGGTCGGGTCTGGATAACCGTGCGGATCAACAACGGGGTGGCGATGACCATGGCGATCACGTTTAGCAGATAAGAGGGATAAAACAGCAACACCGCGCAGATGCCGACGACAATTCTTACTACCGACGACAATCTTTTTCGAAAGTATCCCACCACGGCCACATTCAAATACAATACGCCCAGGATGGTGAAGAGAAAAGTAAAGACGATATAGGCGATCGCCTCACCGAGCGGCACGGAGCGGACTATCGGCACGATCAGCAAGGAGGTTCCGCTCAGCGATAGAATGAAGGTGGTCCCGATCAGGTATTTGGGCAGGGCCACGCGGGCGGCGAAGACCCCGGTGCGGATTGGATCGGTGCCCATCACGGAGCTGGCGGCATAAGCGGAAAGGGCCACCGGCGGCGTGACCTCGGCCAGGACCGCGAAGTAGAACAGAAACATGTGGGTCGCCAGCAAGGCCGCCTCCTCGGGGATACCGTTCAAGACGGCCAATTTTTGAATCGTGGGGGCCGTCAGGGCCGAGGTCAACACATAGGTGGCGATGGGCGGCACGCCCATACCCAGGATGAGGCTGAAAATGCCCGTAAACAGCACGGCCAGCAGGATACTGCTGCCGGAAATATCCATCAGGATGATGGAGAACTTGGAGGCCAGACCGCTCATGACCATCATGGACATGATCATGTTGGCGGCGATCACCGCGCTGGCGATGGGCAGCAGGCTGATGATGCCTTCCTCCAGGGCCTCCATTAGGTTGCGCAGCGGCGGCCGGATGCTGGGGTCGGCATAAGCGAACAGCACATAGAGGATTGCGGCCGCAGTAACAGTGATATTGATCGAGTACCCTTTGTATATCATGTAGATGATAAAGGCGATGGGGATGAAAACGTAGCAGTAGCGTTTGAAATAGGCAAAATCGATCAGGGCTGAAATTTCGAGTTGCGGTAGGTTTACCTTTTTGACGTAAAGCTCGTTGTAGGTCACGATGCCTAAGAGATAGAGCAGCATGGGGCCGATGGCCATGACGATGATCAACGAGTAGGGGATCGAGAGCAGTTCCACCATAATGAACGAAATCGATCCCATCACCGGCGGGGTGATGTAGGCGATCGATCCCACGGTGGCGATCACACCGGCGGCCACCAGCTTGTCGTAGCCCACCTTTTCAAACAGCGGTTTGGTCAGGGTGGCCACAAACTGGGTGTCCGCGGCCCCCGATCCGGAGAACATGCCCATCAGTACCGCCATCACGGAGCAGGCCCGGCCCGGTGAGGCGGGGCTGCGGCCCACGAAGAGCAGGGCGATGTTGGCGATGATCTTGCCGAAATTCAGGCGGGTTACGATCGCGCCCATGATGGTGAAGTAGATCAGATATTTGAGCGAAACCCCGGTGATCGAACCGAAAATGCCGGCCTCGGTCTCGCAGTACAGCTTGCCCAGCAGCATATCTAAATCGAACCCGGGATTGGCGAAAAGGCCGGGTATGGCGTCTCCGTAGATATTGTAGAGCAGGAAAACCATTACGATGCTCGGCATGATCGGGCCGCTCAGGCGGAAAATTACGCCCAAGACCAGCAGAATCTCGCTGAAGGACATGATCAGATCCCAGGGCTCGGGCATGATGGCGCGGTAGATCAATTTTTCATAATTGATCAGCAGATAGAGAAACGGCAGAAAACTGAGCAGGGCGCAGGCCAGGTTGGACCATTTCTGGGTCGAGTGCACCAACGTCGGCAGCATGGTGCAAGCCCAGATGACGATGGCAAACCCCTTTAATGGGGCCGGCAGGTCGAGGCGCAGAAATTCGATCATGATCAGAAAGGTCATGACGAAAAGCGGCAGGGCCCCGATCCGGTTGCGCGGCCGGATGCGCAGATAGCTGACCATGTAACCCA
>JBAQGR010000709.1:0-2569 GCA_049287895.1 Desulfatitalea sp. | reverse complement strand
CGCCATATCCGCCGCTCGGAGCTTTTTCAACTCATTCTGCTTCAGCATTTGTACACCCCCGCGGAAAGCAGAGGACTTATTTTTCAAGGTGGCACGGCCATCCGCTGGTGTCACGGCGGTGAGCGCTTTTCCGAAGATCTGGATTTCGTCACGCAATTGGCGCATCCCGTGCTGGTGCGTTTGCTGCACGGCATGGAAGTAGGCGTTACACGTGAATCCATCGCCCATTTTGGGCCTGGGCGCCTTACGATCACCCATCGCGGAAAGGGCGATGCCCGCTCGGTTTGGCGGATTGCGTTCGAACCGCAAAATCTGCGCGAGCGGATTATGGTCAAGGTCGAATGCGAGCGGCTGAAAAATGATGTGAAATTGTTCACCGAACCCCGTGTGTTGGGGATGCAGACTGGGGTTGCCTACCTGATCGGCAAGGGTGAATTTCGAATGCCCCGCCCCAATTCCGTGATGGTGGTGGAAACGTCCCAGGAGATTCTTTCCGACAAGGTGCGCGCCTTGCTGGAGAGGCCCTACTTGAAGGGACGCGATATCTATGATGTTTGGCATTTAAGGGCACGGTTGGGTGTCGGGGTTGTCCGCGAGATCGTTGAGCGCAAATTCTCCTGCTACGCGGCCCCGTTTACCTTGAGGCGTGGCCCCGAAGCGTTCGAAAACAACAGTCAAGAAGTGATCGAGGCGCTGGAAAACGACCTGGGACGATTTTTATCACCGGAGGCGATGGCGGCCTGCCGCATGGAAAAGTTTGCTTTATTTATGGGCGCACTGCGGGGTCTCTTTCGCGAATTGCGGGAAAGCGGCGTGAAGGTGCCGGGATGAGTACCCTCGATACGCTGCAAACCCTTCCAACGCTTTTCCGCTATGCCGATGTGCTCAAATTCTCGGGTAATGCCAACGTGTTTCTCACTCGCGCCTTGAAGCATGGCTTGATCACCCGACTGACGCGGGGCGTATATATCAATACGCGCCTGAAAGGGGAACCCGCCTTGGAAGAAGCGGCCTGTTTTGTGCGCACACCCTCCTACATCAGCGCAGAGTGGGCATTGCACCTGCACGGTATTATTCTCCAGGCCCCTACGGTCTGTACGGTGGTCACCCTTAGCACCGCAGTGGGCGCCAACCGCAACCTCGTTTTTCGGGGTGTCACCTTTGAATACTCCCATATTGCTGATCGGCTCTATTTCGGTTTCGAGCCCAGGGAGGGCTTCAATCTGGCATCACCGGAAAAGGCCCTGCTGGATGCGGTTTACTACCGGCGGCGGGTGCCATTCGCCGATGAACTGGAGATGGATAATATTGACCAACGCCTCTTGCGCCAGATGGCCTTGCCGTTTCCGTTACGGGTGAGGGCGATGGTAGCAACATTGCTCGGGCAGTATGAAATCGGAGAGCAAAGGGGAAACAATGCAGCCATCGGTAATCATTCCGGCGTATAACGAAGCCGGCACTGTTCAAGCGCTGATCAAAGCTGTGCATGCAGCCCAGCCGCTCGCGCAAATAATCGTCACGGACGACGGCTCCAATGACCACGAGGGGGATCTTGCGGCCGCAACCGGGGCTCATATCATCCGTCATCCGTACAACATCGGCAATGGTGCGGCGGTCAAGACCGGCATCCGGGCGGCCAAAGGGGATGTCCTCATCTTCATGGATGCCGATGGTCAGCACGACCCGGCGGATATTCCCAGACTGCTCGAGCATATGGATCGCTACGACATGGTGGTGGGGGCGCGCACCAGCGGACAGCAGGCGTCTTGGGCGCGGGGGGTGATGAATCGCCTTTACAACCGCCTGGCCTCCTATGTGACCGGCTTTCCCATAAAAGATTTGACTTCCGGCTTCCGGGCGGTGCGGGCCGGGGTGGCGCGGGATCTGGTGCCTTTGTTGCCCAACGGGTATTCGTGGCCCACCACCATGACGCTGGTGCTGTTGCGCAGCGGCTTCAGCGTGAAGTATGTTCCCATCAATGCCCGAGCGCGGCAACACGGCCGCAGCCGCATCCGGCCGGTGCGCGACGGGGTCCGCTTCTTCATCATCATCCTGAAGATCTGCACTCTTTACTCGCCGTTTCGTATCTTTTTGCCGGTGTCAGCCACAATGTTTTTGCTGGGACTCGTCAACTACGCTTACACCTATTTCGCGGCCGGCCGCTTTACCAACATGAGCGCCCTGATGTTCACCAGCGCGGTGATTATCTTCATGATGGGGTTGATCTCCGAACAGATCAGCCAGATCAGCCTGCTGCGGCAGCAGGTGCGGCCGCTTGAGGGCACGGTCAAGATGAACCCGGACGACAAGCCCTCCGACGACCAACGGCAGTAGCCAGATCCTCGGTTGCCATGGGCATCCACCGCAGGCGGAGAACGCAACGATCGAAAGTCTCGCACCATGCGCCTTCTTGTTCTGACCACCTCATTCCCATCCTCGGCTTATCCCCATAGCGGTGTGTTCGTGCGTCGGATGTTGGAACGGTTGCCGGCAGATATTGGGATAACTGTGCTTACGCCCGCCCCGGACCAGTCGCACTCTTTTGGCGAAGATAATGATCGAATTAGAA
>JBAQGR010000708.1:0-3540 GCA_049287895.1 Desulfatitalea sp. | reverse complement strand
AGTTGGCCGCGGTTCATGGGGTCTCCTCCTGGCTCTCGGCCTCTGGCCGGGGTTCGCCCACTTCGATGGTTCCTTCCAAAAGTCCGCGCTCATTGAAGTTGCGGATGCTCTGCACCGCTGGCGTGTTGAGCACGGTGCCGCGGGTGATCAGCAACCGGCCGTCTTTGAGCCGCAGATCCTGCATCAGGATCAAGCCCTCCGTGAGCGCCTGCACCGGAAGGCTCAGAATATCCTGGTAGGGACGCTGGCTGGCGGAGTGCTTCAGGAAAAGCATTACTGTTGAGGGATCGTAGCGTTTGCCTGCGCCTTGGGCGATAATTTGTTCAGCCACAAATTGCCGCAAACCCTCGTCGCCCAGGTCCAGGCTCTTGAACGTATCCGCGTCCAGATAGCGCCGGGCGTTGGCGAGCATGCGTTGGGCGTTGGCCGGCCACAAGTGTACGATGGTGTGGAAATCGGCGGCCAGGGCCAGGATTCGGGCGCCCAGGGGGATTTGCTCCTCTTGCAGCCGGTTGGGAAATCCGGTGCCATCGTAGTTTTCATGGTGGGCCAGCACCAGTTCGCCGATGTCCCGAAGCCGCTCCACCGAGGAGAGCGACAGGCAGGCGACGGTCGGATGCTGGCGGTAGGCGGCCATCTCTTCGGGGGTCATGGATTTCAGATCTTTTTCAAGGAGTGTGTCGGGCATGCCCAGCAGGCCGATGTCGTGCACCAGGCCGGCCATTTCCAACTGGTTTTGCGCCTTCTCGTCCATCCCGGCGTCGGCCGCCAACTCGCGGGACAGCCGCGCGGCGGCCTTCATGTAAGTCCCCAGTCTGGGATTGCTCGATTCCACCAGGGCCGTGAGCAGGCGGATCGTCTCCATCAGGCTTTTTTCAAGGCCGGTGTTGGCCGCTTGCAGTTGCTTGTTCTGGTATTGCAGGGCCCACGTGCGTTGGCCGACCGTTTTCTCCAGGCTCTTGTTCAACTCCGCCAGTTCTGCATTCTGCCGTTCGGTCAAGGCGCTCAGTCGTTGGTTCTCGAGCCGCAGTTCCACTTGGGATAGGGCCGCGCGTACCTGCTGAAGCAACTCCTCGTCGTTCCAGGGCTTGCTGATGTAGCGATGGATTTTGCCCTTGTTGACCGCGGCGATCACCGCGTCCATATCCGCGAAGCCGGTCAGGATAAAACGTATGGCGTGAGGGGCCAGGCCGACGGCCTGCTCCAGGAATTCAGACCCGGTCATGCCCGGCATGCGCTGGTCGCTGACGATCAACGATACGCTCTCGGCGACCGGGCCGAGCTTTTCCAGAGCCTCGGCGCCACCGCCGGCCGTCAGGATCGTGAAATTCTCTTTGCGAAAGAGCCGGGTCAACGATTTGAGGATCGAGGCCTCATCATCGACCAGCAGCAAGGTATGGGGGTGTTTCAATACCATCACTTTCCACTTTCTTCTTTCATCTTTCCACTTCCCTCTTCTTCTCCCCCAACCGGAAGCCGAATCGTAAAGGTCGTGCCCTCGCCAACCCGGCTGCGCACCGCGATGTCGCCCCGGTGCTTCTTGATGATGTTATAGGCGATGTTCATGCCCAGGCCGGTGCCTTTACCCACCGCCTTGGTAGTGAAAAACGGGTCGAAGATCTTCTCCAGATTCTCCGGGGGGATGCCGCAGCCGGTGTCGCTGATCTGGATCTCCACGAAATCGCCCGCATGCTGCGTGCGTACGCGGATTTCACCCTGGTCCGCGATGGCCTGGGCCGCGTTGACCAAGATATTGGCGAACACCTGGTTGAGCTGCTGGGGATTGGCCGACAGGATCGGCAGATCGCCGAACTCGCGGATGACGGTGGCCTTGTATTTCAACTCGTTGTTGACGATGTTCAGGGTGGAGGCCAGGCCCGCGTTGATATCGGTCTCCTGCACTTTGTCCTGACCGGGGTGGGCGAAGCACTTCAAATCCTCGACGATGCGCTTGATGCGCTCGGTGCCCTCGCGGCTTTCGGCGATCAGGGCATGCAGGTCGTCCAGGATGTAGGTCAGGTCCATCTCCGCTTCCATGGCCTCGATCTTTTCGATCCGGCCGGAAACGCCGCCGTCTTGTTCCGCCGTCGCCTTGACGGCCGTTTTCAGGGCTTGGTATTCGGCGATGAGTTCTTTGAGCCCCTGCTGGTAATCACCGAGGGTTTTCAGGTTGCTGCTCACGAATCCTGTGGGGTTGTTGATCTCGTGGGCCACGCCGGCCGCCAACTGGCCGATGCTGGCCATCTTCAGGGACTGCATCAACTCGCGCTCCATGGCGCGCAGGGTCGTCTCGTTTTGTTTGTGCCCGGTAATATCCAGCATGATCCCCACGATGCCCGCCGGCTGGCCGTCCGTGTCCGAATACAACGCTTTGGTGACCAGCACATTGCGCGCTTCGCCCCGGCCGTCTACCATGTTGACTTCATAAATGACTTTCGTTCCCTGGCGCAGCAGCGTGGCATCGGTCTCCATGATGGTCGACACATTTGCGGCCGAGGCGATCTCCGCCGCGGCGCGACCGATGATCTCCTTTTTCTCCCGTCCAACGAACTGTTGGAAGGCTTCGTTGCACCCCAGCAGAGAGCCGTTCAAATCTTTATAAAAGACCGGATGGGGAATGGCATCCAGCAAGGTCTGCATGAAGAGCAGTTGCTCGTGCAAAATCCGGTTGGAGGTCTTCAGGTCGGAACGGGCCTGTTCCATCTCGAAGGTGGTTTGTTTGAGGTCGATGCTCTTGGCGAACACCTCTTTTTCCAGTTCCCGTCGCGCGCACCTCTCCTTCGCTTCCAGCTCTTGGCGCCGCAGGGCGTTGGCCACGGTGATGAGCACCTGTTGGCAGTCGAACGGCTTGAGGATATAGCCGTACAGGCCAATGGCCAGGGCCTCCTTGATCTCTTCCGGATCGGTGATGACGCTGACCAGCACGATCCCGGTATCCGGATAGTGTGCTTTGATATGGGCTGCCAGCGCCAGGCCGGATTGCCCCGGCATCTTAATGTCGGACAAAACCAGGTCGATCGTGGCCGACTTGAACGTCGTTACCGCTTCATCGGCATTTTGGGCTGTAAGAACCTGGTACTCCTTTTGGGTTTCCAGAATCCGCGCCAGAAGGCTGCGCACCTCCGGTTCGTCGTCCACGATCAAGATTTTTTTCATGCACTTGACCTCTGTTTTTCCAAAATTTTATTTCCCTTTATTGATTATCGGTCTTCGATAGTGTTTGCATTAGGTTGCCGTGATCCAACACCTCACGCACTTTGCGCGCCAGGGCTTGGGGTGAAAACGGCTTTTGGATAAAACCGGACCCCTCGCCGACCACACCCCGATGGGAGATCGCATCGGCCGTGTAGCCGGACATAAAAAGGGTCTTGATCCCCGGCCGGAGCCGTTCAATGCGTTCGCGCAACTCGTTACCGTTCATGGTGGGCATGACCACATCGGTGAGGAGCAGGTGAATCGGCCCCGGATGCTTTTCACACAGTACCAGCGCTTCGCCGGGAAGGGGCGCTCTCAGGACGCGGTAGCCGAACCGCTGCAAAA
>JBAQGR010000707.1:0-2722 GCA_049287895.1 Desulfatitalea sp. | reverse complement strand
TCTTTTTTTGACAACAGCTTAAGTATTGCCAAAGCTTCATCTGGGGATATTTTGTTAAAAATACTATTTTTCACGATAATTCTCGAAACCGAACGCCGCGTGTCTGGGGCGGCTAGCTCCTCGCCGTCCCCAGCACACGCTGGTTCGGACGTCATTCCATTTTTAAATTGCATTCTTCTATACAGGTTTTGATCATGGTATTAAATTTTAGCGCTGCAAATTGAGCGGAAATAACGATAAATCCGAGAGATGATAGGCCTGCTATGATTGCAAACAATAAAATGCCCTCAAACCAAAAGATCAATGGAAGCCCTATCACGAAAATAAGCCCATAGATAAAAAGAAATCTCGCAAAGCTAACTTTTGAATGAACGATAAAATAGTTCTCTTTGGGTTCGAAATTTACAACGCCTTCAGATATCTCGCCAAATTTCTCATAATTCGTAAATAGATTTCGAAAAATACTGTTTGTAAAGACAATTACTTTATCCCCTGCGAGTACATTTGAGAAATGTGTCCTTGACTTAAAATAAAGTTGATCAATGAGCCGTTTAATATCGCCATTTCTATCGGTGCTTCTGACATAACGCTTATGTGTATGCTTGTATAAGCCCATCTTATCTATGCCGAACATTATTATTGACCGGCTTTCCGCTTTTTGCGGTGGTGCCGGTTGGGTTAATAGGCGCGATTTGGCGGTTCAATAAAAACAATGCGCCGAAATCACAGGGAAACCGCGTGAATCTGCCGTGTTGTGGAAATAGATCTGGACAGGTAGCGACTCGTTTTGTTAATAGGCGATGAATTCGGCAGCTTCGTTTCCGCACTTACAGCATATATTCGTTTATAAATCAAACTGTTTTCAATTGCGCCGCATCTGCTTCGATCGCTGCCGCATGCGACCTTCGGCCATTTCAGGCCTCATTCTTAGTCCGGGTTTTACGGTAATTCTCGGTGTTATGCGGATGGCCGCATAATTCGGGAAAGGAATTATGCATGGATTTTGAGAAATTCGGCAACTACCTGGAATCTAAATGTAATGTCCCAAAGAAGGTTCGTCCTTTTTATGTCCGGTGGGTGGAGGGGTTTTTCCGCTTTTGCGGGAATTATTCCGAGCCTTACGAACCGGAACAGCTAATGGAACCCTTTTTAAAAAAGTTTGGCCGTAGTCATGAGCAGTGGCAGGTGGAGCAAGCCAAGGAGGCGGTGCGGCTTTATTGCTATTTTCTGAAAAAGAAGGACATGCCTTTTGATGATGGCGGGCTGGTGAGCGTCGGGGATTGGAAAAGTGCGGGCGAAAGCATGGTGCGGATGCTGCGGTTGAAGCAAAGATCTTACCGTACCGAACAAACCTATATCAAGTGGCTGCGAAACTTCTATTTACACGTCCGCCCGCGACAACCCACGGATTTGACGGACCGGCAGATCGTCGATTTCCTCTCTTATCTGGCCGTTGAGCGGCGGGTCGCCAAGGCCACCCAGGACCAGGCCTTCAACGCGATTCTGTTTTTTTATCGGCATGTGCTCGAAAAGAAGGTGGGGGAGATTCGCGCCGCCGTGCGGTCGAAACCGAAGATACGCCTGCCCGTCGTCCTTACCCAGGGCGAAGTCCTGCGCTTGATCGAAAAGCTCGCTGGCGTGCATGCCTTGATGGCCAAAGTGATCTATGGCGGCGGTTTGCGCCGCGATGAATGTCTGCGCTTGCGAGTTCAGGATCTGGACTTCGAAAGATATACGATCACGATCCGAGGGGGCAAGGGGGATAAGGATCGCCAGACCCTCTTTCCGGTTTCGGTGGCCGAAGAGATGCGGGCTCACCTCGAAAAGGTGCGACGGTTGTACGAGGGGGATCGCAAGGCGGGACTTGCCGGCGTGTATCTCCCCAACGCCTTGGACCGGAAGTTTCCCAAGGCGCCAACGGAGTGGATCTGGTACTGGGTTTTTCCTTCGGAGAAGGTGTCGTTGGACCCACGCGCGAATGTGGTGCGCCGGCACCATGCATCGGCGGACATGCTGCGCAAGGCCTTGCGCCGGGCGGTGCTGGCGGCCGGATTGGACAAGCGGGCGACGACCCATACGCTGCGCCACTCTTTTGCGACGCACCTGTTGGAAAGCGGCACCGATATTCGCACCATCCAGCAGTTGCTAGGGCATGTCGATCTGGAGACAACGATGATTTACACCCATGTCGCGAAGAAGAATGTATTGGGCGTGCGTAGTCCATTGGATAAGCCTTAGCGAATATTTTTTTCCGGCGGGATCGAAGAACTATTTCCTGGACGCGGCGAGGGTCAGCAGCAGCCAGGCGGCGATGAGGGCGGTGCCGCCTACGGGGGTGACCGCGCCGAAGGAAGTCCGAGTGTAAAACTGCGAGCCGCTGTAGAGTATTTCAATGTGAGGGTCGGAAAGGTTGCCAAAAAGGAACCAGTGGCTAATTTGTCAAGGTTTACTGGAACGATTTGTCAACTTCCCGATAGGCGGCGGTACCTGCCTGCACGAACGAGACTGCATGAATCAAAACAAGCGCCAACACCTGACCCTTCTGTATGATATCAGTGAGCTGTCCGCGCTCGTATCCGACAGCAAGGATATCGACACCTTTTTGCGGCAGGTCGTCCAGAGCGTCGCTTCCCACTTGCATGCCGATGTGGGGTCGATCTATCTGCTCGACGACAGCACCGGCGAGTTGGTGCTCAAGGCCACTCAGGGACTCAACCCCGCG
>JBAQGR010000706.1:0-6194 GCA_049287895.1 Desulfatitalea sp. | reverse complement strand
TTCAATCGCTGTGCGGCGGATAGCCGGTGATGTCGCGGATCCTGGCGTAGAGCGGCTGGAGCCGTTTGTACATCTGCTTGTAGACCTCCTGGTAGAGCCGCTCGTACTGGCGCTGATGGACGGGGTTGGGTTCGAAGAGTTTGCCGGTGTGCGTCATGGCCTGGACCGCCGAAGTAAAGTCGGGGTAAAAGCCCAAGCCCACGGCGGCGTCGATGGCCGCGCCCAGGCCGGCGGTTTCATACAGATGGGGCCGGGCCGTGGGCAGACCGAAGATATCGGCGGTCAGCTGCAGGGCCTGATCGCTCTGGGAGCCGCCGCCCGATACTCTCAAAGTGGTGATGGGTGTCCGGGTGCGCAGTTCCAGCCGTTCGCGGCCCTCGCGCAGGGCATAGGCCAGGCCTTCCAGGATGGCGCGGTAGAGATGGGCGCGGGTGTGCACGTCGCCGAAACCGATCACTGCGCCTTTGGCTTCCGGTCCCGGAAACTTGAGTCCCGGACTCCAGTAGGGTTGCAGCATTAGCCCCATGGCGCCGGGCGGCACCTGCTCCAGCAGCTGCTCGAAGAGCGCCTCGGCCGTCACTCCCTGGCGCGCGGCCTCCTGCTGCTCGCGGTGGCCGAACTGCTGCTTGAACCACTCGACCATCCAGTAGCCGCGGTAGACTTCTACTTCCACGTTGTAGTGGCCGGGCACCGCCGCCGGATAGGCGGGCATCAGCTTGATCGGCTCCACGTAGCGCTGGTGGGTTACATTGATGGTGGCTGTGGTGCCGTAACTCAGGCAGCCGATGTGATTGGCCAGGGCCCCCGATCCGATTACTTCGCACGCCTTGTCGGCAGCGGCAGCCACCAGCGGCAATCCGGCGGGAATGCCGGTCTGCTGGGCAGCCGCGGTCGAGATGCGGCCGAGTATGGCGCCGGGCGGCTTCAACTCGGGCAGCTGGTCGGGGGTCACCGGCAGGCAGCGCCAGTGCCAGTTCCAGCCGCTGGCCCAGCGCAGGTGTTTGTAGTCAAAGGGGATATAGCCTACCTGGCAACCCACTGAATCGACATAGGCGCCGGTGAGCTGGTAGGTGAGATAGCCGGAAAGCAGTAAATACTTGCGGGTGCGCCGCCACACGTCGCTGGCGTGCTGGGCCAGCCAATTGGCCTCGGCTTCGGTGCGGATGAAGTGGATCGTTCCGCTCAGGCCGGTCAAGCGGAAGATCCAGCCCCACGCGCCGCCCAGTGGCGCCAGGCCGCGGGCCTTGCGCTGATCGAGCCAGACGATGGCCGGCCGCAGGGGTCGGCTATCGGCATCCATGTTGACCACTGTGGCCCGCTGGGTGGTCAGGGCCACCCCGGCCAGCGATGCCTTGAGCGTGGCATCTGTTTGCCACAGCTTCTGGCAGGCCTCGCACAACGCCCCCCAGAAGACGGCCGGGTCCTGCTCGGCCCAGCCGGGCTCGGGTGAAACATAGGGTTTGAAGGCCACCTGGGCCTTGGCCAGCATCCGGCCGCTCAAATCAAAAACCATGGCCTTGAGGCTCTGTGTGCCGTTGTCGATGGATAGAATGCGATCGCCTGGGGTCATGGGCTGTCCAATGCGTCCATAGAATCGGTCAGGGGGTGAGGCGTTCGACCGGCGGTTCGCCGGGCGGGCTTTCGGCCTTGGCACCGGCCGTCGCGGTCCAATCGAAGCGGCCGGCCAGGCGCGCCACTTGCCCTTGCAACCATTGCCAGAATCGCTTCGGTCGGCTCACCGGTGCCGCCTGCCGGTCCAAGCCGTGGGCCTGCTGCCATTGGCGCAGATAGGCCTTTACTTCGGCGCGCCAGCGGTGCCGGTCCCACCCCAGCACCGGCCGGCACAACGTCTCGATGCGCGCCAGATGGGCCTGGCCGCCGTCGGGCAGCAGCAGGCCGATGCGCACCCGTCGCAGCAGCAGATCCGCCAGGTGGCGCACCGACTCGTGGGCCGCCGTGTAAGGCAGTTCGGCCCACACCGTGGGAGTGCCGGGGATACACTGCAACTCCCCGGCGCGTGCGTTGGTGGCGATGGCATGGGCGCCGCGTCCGTAATGGCCGCAGAGCCGTTGCCAGAGCTGCGGATCTATACCACCGTCGGGCGGCAACGGTTCGGCGGCGTCAAATCCCGGGCTGTCCGGCGACGGGCGCTCTATGGGCGGCAGAAACGGCTGGGCCGCTTTGAGCGCGTCCAGCGCCACGCGGCGGTAGGTGGTCAGCTTGCCGCCGGCAATCGTCACCAGCCCGCGATCCACCCAGATATCGTGTTCCCGGGACTCTTCCGAGGGCGCGCGCTGGTCGCCGCTGCTGATGATCGGCCGCAGGCCGGAGAGCGAGGCGATGCATTGGTCCAACGAGAGCCCCAGCGAGGGAAAGAGCACGCGCGCCGCGGCCAGCAGATAGTCGGCCTCTGCCGGAGAGATGTGTGGTTCGGAGCGCAAATCCTGGTCGTGATCCAGATCGGTGGTGCCCACCAGGACCACTCCCTCCCAGGGAATGACGAACACGGCCCGGCCGTCCTGGGGATGCATGAACGACACCGCGCACGGCACCGGCAGCACCTGGCTGGGAAAGAGCAGATGGCTGCCCCGCAGGGGTCGCAGGCGCCGCTTGCCATTGGGCTGGGGATGCAGGGCCTCGGCCCAGCAGCCGGTGGCGTTGAAGACGCACGGCGCGGCCACGGCATGGGTTTGGCGGGTTTCGACGTCCTGCAACGTGACGCCGCGCACCAGGCCCTTGTCGTCGCGATCCACGGCCATGGCCGCTGTGTAGTTGAGGGCCGTGCCGCCGGTCTGGCGTCCCTCGGCGATCAGGCGCAGCACCAGGCGGGCGTCGTCCACCTGGGCATCCCAGAACTGGTAGCCGCCGCTGAGGGCTTCGCGGGCGATGAAGGGGATCTTGGCGATCAATTCATCTGCCGACAGAAAGCGGTGCTGCCGCTTCTGGGCCAGCAGATCGTAGATGGAGAGCCCGGCCTCGAGGGTCCAGCGGCCCGGGCCGTGGTCTTTGTAGATCGGCACCAGGAATGCAATGGGCATGACCAGGCCGGGGGCTTCGCGCAGCAATCGCTCGCGCTCTTTGACTGCGTCGCGGGTCAGCATGAAGTGGCCCTCGCGCAGGTAACGCAGTCCGCCGTGAATCAGCTTGGACGAGCGGCTGGAGGTGCCCCAGGCAAAATCGTGCCGCTCCACCAGAACCACCTTGAGCCCCAGGCGCGTGGTTTCGTGAAAGATCCCCGCGCCGGTCACGCCACCGCCGATGATCACCAAATCGCAGCTTGTGGGAAGATGGGTCATCGTCCCTCCGGGAAATCACTTAACATCCTGTTCTTTCCATAACATAGGATGGTGCACAAAGGCGATAGGTGATATTGAATGAAAGCTGAAAATGGAAAGTTGAGGAAACCGGTCAAGGAGCATTCCCATGCCCGAAAGATCTGTCCGACCCGACTGGATTGAGCGACCGCCGCCAAGCGAGTCCTATCGTGCCATCTTCAAATGGGGTGCGCCCGACCGCTTTTATCACCCCAAGCCGGGGCTGCTGGGATATATCCAGGCGCGTCTGCAACTGGGCCCCGATCAGTGGGCCACCCCCCGCGCCGCCGGCACACAACCTGTGCAATCCCCGCGTCCGGGGGCGCTGACCCAAGAGCAGGTAGAAAGATTGACAGCTATCGTTGGGGCGGAAAATGCGCAACGGGATGACTTCAGCCGCCTGCGTTACGCCCACGGCCAGGCGGCCGAAGAGATCCTGCGGTTGCGCGCCGGGCAGCCGGCCGCGGCCAGCGACCTGGTGCTCCATCCGCGCCACCACCAGGATGTGCAGGCGATTGTGCAGTACTGCCATGCCCAGCGCATTCCGGTCACCGTGTTCGGCGGCGGATCGTCGGTGACCCTGGGAGTAAAGCCGGGCCGGGGCGGCGTGACCCTGGCGATGCGCACCCACATGCACCGCGTGCTGGCCTTCAACGAAACCAACCAGACCATTACCGTGGAGCCCGGCATTCTCGGTCCGGACTACGAAGCGTATCTCAATCACGCCCCCGAACGCTGCGGTGCACGCTGCCGCTACACCGGCGGCCATTTTCCCCAATCCTTCGAATTCTCCACCGTGGGCGGCTGGATCGCCACCCTGGGGGCCGGGCAACAGTCCAGCTATTACGGCGACGCCTGCGACCTGGTGGTGAGTCAGCAGTACGTCACGCCCGTCGGCGACTTTACTACCGCCGACTTTCCGGCCACGGCCACCGGTCCCAAGGTCAACGACCTGCTGAAAGGCAGTGAAGGCGCTTTCGGCGTGCTCACGGCCGTCACCATGAAAGTCTTCCGCCACATGCCGGAGAATCGCCGGCGTTTTGCTTACATGCTGCCCGGATGGGAGCAGGCCGTGCGGGCCGCCCGGGAGATCTCCCAGGGGGAATTCGGTTTGCCCTCCATGCTGCGCATCTCCGATCCCGAGGAGTCCGACGCCGCCCTACAGATGTACGGCCTGGGCGGACCGCTGGTCCAGAGGTTCCTGCGGCTGCGCGGCCTTTTGCCCATGCAACGATGCCTGCTCATCGGCCAGGCCGACGGCCAGAAGCATTTCGCGGCCAACATCGCCCGCCAAAGCGGGCGCACCTGCCGGCGCCTGGGCGGCTTGTGGCTCAGCGGATATCCGGCGCGGCGCTGGGCCCACGGCCGTTTCCTCGACCCCTACATGCGCGACGATCTGCACGACATGGGAGTTCTCATCGATACCCTGGAGACCGCCGTGCCCTGGGATCGCCTGCCGGCCCTGCACGCCGGTGTGCGCGCTTACATCACCGCCCGGCCGTGCACCATCTGCCTGACCCACGCCTCCCATTTCTACTCTCAGGGCACCAACCTTTACTTCATCTTCATTACGCCCATGATTGCGGTGGAAGAGTACCGCGCCTTTCAAGGCGGCATCATCGCCAAGATCCTGGAGCACGGCGGGTCCCTCAGCCATCACCACGGCGCCGGCAAAATAATGGGCCCCTGGATGGAGCGCCACCTGGGCCGCGAACAGATGGCCGCCCTGCGCGCCCTCAAACGCCACTTCGACCCCCATAACATCATGAACCCCGGCGGTACCCTGGGGCTGGATGGCCCACCCATCCATCCCCTGCAATAGCTTCGCCTTCTTGGATAGAGACCAAGCCCGATTGTCGGCCACAAACCATCCTTGGAGATTCGACAGGACTTTACCCTTGCGTTTGCCCAAGGGTTGCAATATTTGTAAATACAAACCCTTAATGTTCAAAATTCACGAATATTGGATATTGACGGCAAAACGTGAATTAATTCTCGATTTGCCCGTTTCCATATGTGAGGCCACTACAGCTTAACTTGAAGAGAATATAGCCATTATGGCTCGCGGCCATCGCAACCCGGCAACTTGATATCGCGAATTATTTCACAGATATCGGATATTGGCAGGAAAAACGCGAATTATTTCTCGGGTTGCCGTTTTCAATATCAACGGAAATACACAGGTAACGCACTGTTAAACATTAAAATAATAGGTAAGATGAACGCGATCGCCTTCCGGCATATCGCGAATTAATTCTCGCCAATAATTGTTGGGAACCCTTGGAAAAAAGAGGAACACCTTGAGTGACTCAGAATTGGTATCAATATATGCAGAAAGAGAATTGACTCTGGCCAGCGCGGTTTTGAGTGATGAATACTACTATGGTTCCCCCACATTGTGCATCATTGATGCTGTTTACTCCATCGGGGTCAAGTACGAAGGCGTTCAGGCCGTTGTTCGGCGCTACTGTGAGCACTTCGGCATCAATCGGTTTCGTCACGATCGGAGTTCCATTCCACCCATGGAAACACAGGAGCCTATAGGATTATTGTGCGCCCGTATAGACGAGTTCGGTCCGGATCGCATGAGCAGGGATGTTTTCTGTAACCGTCAGAGAACTTCAACCAAGAATGGTATCTTGAAAGCCGAGGCAGTGGGGCGTTTTGCCGAAATACTTCGCTCACATGGTATCGAGTACTTTCAGAACATTGGAACATCCCTTCCGGATTCGTCTTTGGAGAGAGACATCGCAAAGATTCCCGGCCAAAGCTCAGGGATTTCCCTTAAATACTTTTGGATGCTTGCTGGCTCGGATGATCTCATCAAACCGGACAGAATGATCATACGTTTTTTGCAAGATGCATTGGGGAGGACAGTAC
>JBAQGR010000705.1:0-2288 GCA_049287895.1 Desulfatitalea sp. | reverse complement strand
TAAAACCGACCGGCTGACCTGCCTGGGCCGCCTGAAATGAAGGAGAAGACGACCATGCCGTCAAAAAAACTCCCGGCCGTCCTGGCGGTTTTGCTGCTCATCGCATTGGGGTGTGGTGGCGGACAGGTGGATGCCCCTGCACCGGACCCTGCATCCGGCGCCAAGGGCCGTTATCCCGTCATCTATCCGCCTCAAAGCGCGCTTCTGTTCCCCGAGGACCAGGTGATCAAAAAAGAGATCCAGGTCACCACCCAATGGCAGACCATCACCTTCGAAAAGCCGCTGAAAATCAACCGGCAAGGGCTGATGGGCCTGCATTTGGTCGTGGACCGGGCGCCTTACATCTCCACGATGGATACGCACCCCTTGAACCCGGAATGCAACACGCCGGATTGTGTCATCGATGCCTATTGCCTGCTGCGTCTCAGCGATGGTGCCATAGTCCGGCCCGAAGCGGTCCTGGTGGGGGACAACGGCGTCGAAGTCAATGTCCGGTCACTCGGCCATCTCTACCCCTACTGCGACACGCATGTCATGACCATGGCGCTTAGAACCTTCAAGGACGTGGATTCCCCCCCCCCCGATTTTCCGGAGAGCATCCAGGCATTCACGGCCCTGCGCATCCGCGGCACCGAGCCCTTCGTGGTACGGTATCTGTGGTGGAGTGTGGACCGACACCCGGAAATATATTCCAGGTGAGTTGGAATGATGCATGGCAATGGGAGTCACAGCGCGCGGCCCGGGCGGGCGTCATCGCGCCGTACACCAACGTGTGCAAGCTGATCATCATCGCCGACTATATCGACGCAAAAATGAACCCCCAGGGCGAAGACGCCGGCTTCATGTGCAGCGAACTGGTCTTCCGGGCCTATGAGGTCGCCGGTACGTCCCTGACCGACAAACCGGCCTACTGCATGAGCCCTCAGGCCCTGTTTAAAACCGACCGGCTGACCTGCCTGGGCAGGCTGGTATGAAGGCGAATCCATCTTCACGATAGCAAAGGGGTGACCGCGCCGGCCACGCCGGCCAGGGTGGCGATGGGAAAGAAGCGTTTGGGGATCGGAATGCAGGGCAGATACATAAGGACGAACAGGACGAGGGTGGCCGCAAAGGCCGCCAGGGCCGGCCACTCCGCTTTGGCCAGGTAGAGCAGTAACGCCAGGCTCGATAGGGAAACCCCATGGGAAAGAGCGGCCACCACCTGGGCCCCGCGCATTCCCAACGCGGCCGGAATGCTGTGAAGGCCGGTGCGGCGGTCGCTGTCGATATCCAGCAGGGCGTAAATGATATCCGCACCGCTGAGCCAGAAGAAAACAAACACGGAGAAGATCCAAACTTCGGCCGTCAAGCGCACATGCCCGGCGGCGGCCACAAAGGCACCCAGCGGCGCCAGGGCCAGGCAGAGGCCGATGCCGAAGTGACACAGGGCAGTGAAGCGTTTGAGCAGCGAGTAGCTCAGCAGGGGGATCAGCGGCACCGGTGCCAGCACAAGGCACCAGCGATTGAGCAGGGCACACGCCGTCAGATAGAGAAGCAGACCACCCGTGGCGATGGTCAGCGCCAGGCCAATGCGCATGGCACCCGAAGGCAACTCGCGCCCGGCTGTGCGCGGATTGCGGGCGTCGATGCGGCGGTCAAACATCCGATTGCACGCCATGCCGAAGATGCGCGCCCCCACGGCGGCGGCCACGATCCCCACCAGTATACCGACCGGCGGCCATTGATGCCCCGCGCCCATCCAGCCGCCGGTGAAGAGCAGCGGCAGACTGAAGGCCGTATGTTCGACTTTGATAAAGCGCAGTATTTTCTTAAGCATGATCCCACACAGACAAGGCATTCAGTAAAAAGTGGGCAAGCCGGTCGCACACCATGTCCAGGTTTGCCAGCAGGATTTCGCGCTCCAGGTGCAGGGCGCTATCGGTGACCCCTTTGATCAGATCGCAGGGTCGCTGATACAGTGACGCCACCCTGGCCACGGCCGCCCCCTCCATATCCACCACCTCCCCGAACAAGGCATAGGCGGCGCGCCGCTGGGCATCGAACACCGGCCGGTCGCTGGTCACCAGGCGCGCCGGCGGCAACGCGGCACCCACGCTTACGTTGCACGCCACCGGTGCCACGCGCTTGCCGAACACTTCGTGATCGCCCTCCACGGCGTCGGTGACGTGCACCATCTGCCCGACGGCCAATTCGGGCGCGTCGCGCAAGGCGCCGCAGGCGCCGGCATTGATGATATGGGTAGCATGGTGGACAAGGATCATGGCCTGGCAGGCCGTGGCCGCAGCCAC
>JBAQGR010000704.1:0-2285 GCA_049287895.1 Desulfatitalea sp. | reverse complement strand
GAGTGCAGGTCTGTGTTGTTTCGCAAGGTTAAGGCATGATATGATTATGGGTAATCGCTCGTCCATCGAATTGTATATAGGAATCTTCGAATGGCCCCGACACCGATGTCTAAAGATATCTGCTGTCAAAATTTTAAAGGCCTGACCGCCTACATACGTAAACATTATGGTGACAGAGGGTTCGAGAAGCTTACCGAAGGGTTATTGTGCGACGCGTATTTCGTTCAGGACAAGTACCAGCCTTCCATTATCATCCCCATCAAAGAAGAACACTTGGTTGATCAGGCTTACTGGGTGTCCAACGAGTTTTCGTTGAAATTACTTCATAATGTAAACAACGTCGTTGAGGCGGAGCGCCCCCTTCGTGCGGCCGGAAGGGGTGTGGTGACGGAAAGCCTTTCCAAAACATCGCTGTTCTTTGCTAAATTCTTAGGTCTGAAAAGTGTAGCCAATCGGGTTGCCCAAATTAATCGCCGCTTTAATAAAACGAAAGATGTAAAACTGACCGATTTTGGCGCCAATTCAGCGCGGTTTGAGTTGAATTACAAACCTGGCTTCACGGTAACCAAAGATGTCTGCGAGTGGAATCTCGGCATATACATTGGAATTACTGAATTGTCCGGGCAAAAACAGGTTGATGGCAGAGAAACCCATTGTATTCTCAATGGCGACAATTGCTGTTGTTTTGAAATCAATTGGAAAAAGCAAAATCTTCTGACGAGAGTTCCCAAAACGATCTTCACTTCCATTCAGCGGTCGCTATTAAAGGATTTGACTGCCGATTATGAAAGGATATTGGAAGAAAGAGACCAGTTGATCCAAAATCTGGAAAAATCCGAAAAGAAATACCGAACCCTTTTCGAGGAATCCCAGGAAGCGTTAAGCCTCTCTCAAAAAGGCAAATTGATCGATGTAAACCCCTCTTGGCTCAAACTGCACGGCTATTCCAACAAAGATGATGTAATTGGCAAGTCTGCGATCACATTCGTGCATCCGGACGACCGTCGCGTACTTTCTATCCGTCATAAAAACTGGCCCGAAAACTATAAGAGGATGGTTGAACTCCGGGATGTGACCCAATCAGGTCAGATCATTGATGTAGAGGTTTATTCAAGCCGGATCGAATACAGCGGCAACCAATCGATTCTGGCCATGGTAAAAGACGTCACGGAGCACAAACGGGCAGAGGAAAACAAAAAGAAGCTGGAAGCAAGGGTGGTTCGCGCTGAAAAAATGGAGACATTGGCGACCCTTGCCGGTGGCGTGGCCCATGACTTGAACAATATCCTGTCCGGTATCGTCGGCTACCCGGAACTTATCTTGATGCAGCTCCCCGACGATAGTCCGCTCAAGAGACCGATTGAGACCATGCACCAGTCAGCGAAAAAAGCAGCGGCAATTGTTCAAGACCTTCTGACGCTCTCCAGAAGGGGCGCCATGAGCATGGCGGTCATCAATCTAAACACGATTGTTCGTGAATACATAGATAGCCCTGAATTTGAAAAGATGCTGAGCTATCTTCCGAAGGTTTCCGTCAAGATAGACCTTGAGGACGACCTCGTTAATTTTAATGGCTCAACAGTGCATGTTTCCAAAACACTGATGAATCTGCTTTCAAATGCGGCTGAAGCGATGCCGGAAGGCGGTACTGTGTGTGTAACGACCCAAAATTGCTATGTTGATAAACAGCTGCAGGAATACGAAAGAATTAAAGAAGGGGAGTATTGTGTTCTATCGGTCGCCGATACCGGCGTCGGCATATCAGAAGCGGATCAGGATAAAATTTTTGAGCCGTTTTTTACCAAGAAAAAGATGGGAAGAAGCGGTACAGGGCTGGGATTGACTGTGGTGTGGGGTTCTGTAAAGGACCACGGCGGTTATATCGACGTAAAGAGCGAACTATGCAAAGGAACCGAAATAAAGGTTTATTTTCCTGCCACACGTGCATGCGCCGCGGAAAACGAATCACGGATTGACCTATCAACCCTAAAGGGGCATGGGGAAAAGATATTGATCGTTGATGACATCAAGGAACAGCTGGAAATAGCGAAAGACATGCTAGGCAGTCTGAACTATAGAACGGTGGCTGTGGAAAGTGGCGAGGAGGCTGTTGAATACCTGGTTACCAACGCATGCGACCTTATCCTCTTGGACATGATAATGAGCCCCGGCATGGATGGGCTCGAGACATGCAAAGAAATAGTTAGAAACAATCCACACCAAAAGGTAATCCTGGCAAGTGGCTATTCTGAGACCGATCGCGTAAAGGAGGCCCTAAGGATTGG
>JBAQGR010000703.1:0-10059 GCA_049287895.1 Desulfatitalea sp. | reverse complement strand
CTTCCTCGACGAAACGGTACTGCGCGAAGCCGGCGTGAGCGACTTCGAACCATATGCGGTCGTCCCCGGGGCGCAACTTTTTCCGGACTTCTTTTTGACCGAAACCCCCATGCGTTAAACTCACCTCTGTCGCGGCTTGGCCCGGGAAGTGGGCGGGGCGCTCAGGGGGTCGTCGGGCCAGTAGTGTTTGGGGTAGCGGCCCTTGAGCTCTTTTTTGACAGCCGCATAGCTGTTGCGCCAGAAGCCGGCCAGATCCTGGGTGATCTGGGCCGGCCGGCCGGCGGGCGAAAGCAGGTGCAGTTTCAGCGGCAGGCGGCCGTCGGCGATGGTGGGCGTATCCACGGCGCCGAACATCTCTTGCAAGCGCACGGCCAGGACCGGTATTTCGGTGCTGTAGTCGATGGGTCGGCGGCTGCCGCTGGGCACGATCATGTGAGTGGGGGCCAATATGTCGAGGCGCTGCTGCTGGCGCCAGGAGAGCCGGCTGCGCAACGCGGCTTGCAGGTCCAAACGCGCCAAGGCTTTGAGGCTGGTGATCCCCTCCAGATAGGGCCCAATCCACACTTCCAAATCAACACTCAATCCCGCATCGGATAGATCCGGCCAATCTTCAGGTCCGGCCGCGAGCCTACGCAGCAGAAGGACCCGGGCCTGCCAGGTGCGCAAGGCCGGGGTCCAGGGCAGCACGCCGAGGCCCAGGCGCCGAATAGCCGCGAGCATAGCGGCGCTCAGGGCCGCGGAATCGGGATCGGCCAGCGGCTCACTTTGCAGCGTCAGCGCGCCCAGGGCCAAGCGACGCTCGGCAACCACGGCCTGGCGCTGATCGTCCCAGGCCACCCTTACCTGCCATTGCACCCGGTGGCTGAATTGCTCCATCAGGGTGTTGCGATCATAGGCGGCGGCCATGAAGATGCGCGCCTCGCGGCGCTCGCCATCCAGTTCGGCGATCACCAGAAAATCGTGGGCACCGAGCGGGTCGGGCGGGTCGAAGAAAGCGCCGCGGCCGCTGGTCATCAGATAGCGGCCCACACCGTCGCTCCGGCGACAGGCCACGCGGTCCGGATAGGCCCAGGCCAGCAGCCGGCCCACATCGGGCGGGGATTCCGGGTGGGCCTTGAGGCCCAGGCGTTGCCGCAATAACGCCGCGACTTTCAAAATCTGTCGCACCGCGCCATTGTTCACGCTGCCAGCGGGAATGGTCAGAAAGGCATGCGCCTTAAAGGCGTGCAGCACATCTAATCTGAGGCGCAGGTCGGCATCCCGCAGTTGACCCGGATAATGCAGCGGATCGCGGTCACTTAAAAGGGCCGCCACGTCGCAGGCCGCATGGCCCAGGCCTGCCGCTTGGGCCGCCAGGAGCATATGGGCCAGGCGCGGGTGCAGGGGCAGTTCGGCCATGCGGCGGCCGTGGGCGGTGATCCTGCCTTGGTCGTCGATGGCCCCCATCTCCGCCAGCAGGGCCGTGGCCTGTTCAAAGATCCCGGCCGGTGGCGGGTCCAACCAACCGAGGGCCGCGGGGGATGCCGCGCCCCACTGGGCCAATTCCAGGGCCAAGCCGGCCAGGTCGGTATCGAGAATTTCGGGCCGGTTGTGGGCGGCCAGGGTGCTATGGACGCTTTCGCTCCACAGGCGGTAGCAGATACCCGGTCCCAGGCGACCGGCCCGCCCCCGGCGCTGGTCGGCCGAGTCCCGGGAGACCGGCAGGGTGACCAGGCGGGTCATGCCGCTGCGCGGATCGAAACGCGCGGCCCGTTGCAAGCCGCTGTCCACCACCACCTGGATCTGCTCGATGGTCAGGCTGGTTTCCGCAATGGCCGTGGCCAGCACGACCTTGTTGCGCCCGGCCGGCGGCGGGGCAATGGCGGCATCCTGTTGAGCCCGGGTCAGGTGGCCATAGAGGGGCGCCACATCCCACGCGGCAGGCAACCCGGCCTCGGCCAGCAGGCGGGCCACCCGGCGAATCTCCGGGGCGCCTGGAAGAAATACGAGGATATTGCCCTCTTCGGCAGCCGCGGATTGCAGAATGATATCGGTGACCGCGCGTTCGATGGGTTTGGCCTGGCGCGGGGGCACATAGCGGGTCTCCACAGTAAAGATGCGGCCTTCACAGCGAATCAGCGGGGCGTTGTTCAACAGAACGGTGACCGGTGCGGGGTCCAGGGTGGCCGACATCACCAGCAGGCGCAAGCGCTCGTTGAAGGCTGCCTGAACCTCCCGGCACAGGGCCAGCCCCAGGTCGGCATCCAGACTGCGTTCGTGAAACTCATCGAAGATCACGAGGCCCACGCCGGTCAGGCCGGGGTCGGATTGCAGCATGCGCGTGAGCACCCCTTCGGTGACGACCTCGATGCGCGTACGCGGCCCCACCCGGCTCTCCATGCGGATGCGATAGCCCACGGTCGCCCCCACCTGTTCATCCAGCAGACTGGCCATGCGATAAGCCGCTGCCCGGGCTGCCAAGCGGCGCGGCGCCAGCAGCAGCATGCGCCGGCCGGAAAGCCACTCGGCCGACAGCAGTGTTAGGGGGACCGTGGTTGTTTTGCCGGCCCCAGGGGGCGCCACCAGCACGGCGCTTCCATGCCGTTTCAACGCCGCTTCGAGATCTGCCAAAACAGCAGCCACGGGAAGGTCGCGGTTCATTGCGCCTAAGTCTTCGTTCCGCATAGTACTTGCGGACATAGCACACTCGGCGGCGCAGTGCATACCCGCAAAATTTAGATATTGACATTTGACATCCGGAGTCGGACACGCCTAAACTGCGCGTCCGGTGGCAAGGCGGTGGCCCTACTTCTGATCGATGCGAGCGAACCTCCTGCCACTGCTCCCGAGACAACCGGAACGGATGACAATGGTGAGTATGTATGCGAGTCGAGTCGAAAAATAATGCCTGGCTGAAGATCCGACGCATCCAGGCGGCGCCTATCAAAATATTCCTGCCGGTGCTGGCAGCCGTGGCGCTGTTGGCGGTGACCTTCTTCTGGCTGGTGCCGCCGCGGATGGAGGCCCACCTGATGGATCGCAAGCGCGAAATGATCCGCGCCTTGACCGAAGTGGTCTGGAACACGGTCCAGCATTATGCCGATCAGGTGCGCGCCGGCACGCTCACCCTGTCCGAGGCCCAGCAGCGGGCCATCGCTTTGCTGCGCAGCCTGCGGTACGGCCCGGATGGCAAGGATTATTTCTGGGTCAACGACATGCATCCGCGCATGGTCATGCATCCCTACCGGCCGGATCTGGAAGGACAGGACACCACCAATTTTACCGATCCAACGGGCAAGCATCTCTTTCTGGCCTTTATCGATACGGCGCGGCGCGAGGGAGCCGGCTTTGTAGATTATCAGTGGCAGTGGCAGGACAACCCCGACAAAATCGTGACCAAGATTTCCTACGTCAAGGAGTTCACTCCCTGGGGCTGGATCATCGGCACCGGGGTTTACGTGGAGGATGTGCGCAGCCAGATCGGCGCCATCGTCCATCACATGTCGCTCATTTTTGCCGTTATCCTGATGATCGTGACGCTGTTGGTCGGTTATGTCGTCTGGGAAGGCGCCGGCGTCGAGAGCCGCCGAAAAAAGGCGCAAAACATGGCCAATCTACAACAGGAGCAGTTGTTCCAGGCCGCCAAAATGGCATCCCTGGGCACCCTGGTATCCGGAGTAGCCCATGAGATCAACAACCCCATTACCTCTGTTCTGCTCAACATCCAGGTGTTCGAAAAGTTCTTCAAGGGCACCCTGCCCATTCTGGATGCCTATTGCGCCGGCGGTGGTCACCTGCGGATCGGCGGTATGGATTACGATGGACTGCGCGAGCGGATGCCCCAACTGTTGCTGTATGCCCGCGAGGGGGTTACCCGTGTCAAGCAGATTGTCGGCGATCTAAAGGATTTCGCCGGTCAGCGCGCCTCGGATGTCCGTGATGCAGTGGACCTGAATAAAGTGGCCCAAAAAGCCATAGCCCTGGTCGAGCACCTGATCAAAAAAAACACCGATACGTTTGAGGTGAATCTTGCGCCGCAAATGCCGGCCATCACCGGCAACAGCCAACGCCTGGAGCAGGTGGTCATGAACCTGCTGGTCAATGCCTGCCAGGCCCTGACCAACCGGCGGGAGGGTATCTCCGTGACCACCGGCGTCCATCCCGAAGAAGGGTCGGTCTGGATAGAAGTCCGCGACACAGGCGCGGGTATGGCGCCGGATGTTCTGGAACGGATCACCGATCCATTTTTCACCACCCGGCGCGACAGAGGCGGCATTGGATTGGGCCTGTCCATTTCGGACACCATCGTGCGCGACCATGGCGGGCGCCTGTCGTTTGTATCGCGGGAAGGGGAAGGGACCGCGGCGACACTGACCCTTCCGTCGGGCCCAGCCACATCCGCCGGCAAAAGAGGAGACATTGCATGACCCGAGCGCTCCATCCCACAGCCCCCATCCTGGTGATCGACGATGAAGAGTCCATTCTGCTGGCCATCGACACTACCTTGCAACTGGCCGGTTTCAATCATGTGATCCGCTGTCGGGAAAGCCGCGAAGCCATCGGCCTGCTGCAACGCCGGCCGCCCAGCTGCGTGTTGCTGGATCTGAACATGCCTCACCTGGACGGCCAGGCGTTGCTGCCGCTGATACTCGCCAACCAGCCGGAAACCCCGGTGATCATCATCACCGGCACCATCGACGTGGAGACGGCCGTGCATTGCATGAAAGCGGGTGCCCTGGACTACCTGGTCAAACCCGTGGATGAAAGCCGCCTGATCACGGCCATCCACCAGGCGCTGCGCTTCAGGGATCTGCACCAGGAGAACCGTGCCCTGCGGCTGCAATTGGAGGAGGAACCGCTCGCACACCCCGAGGCGTTCACGGAGATCGTGACCGCCAGCCCTAAAGTGGTCGCTCTGTTCCGCTACATCGAATCCATTGCGCCCTCGCCCCAGCCGGTGCTGATCCGTGGCGAAACCGGCGTGGGCAAGGAGCTGGTAGCCCGGGCGATCCACCGGCTCAGCGGACGATCCGGACCGTTTGTGGCCGTCAATGTGGCCGGCCTGGACGACAATGTTTTCTCCGACACCCTTTTCGGTCATGTCAAAGGGGCTTACACCGGCGCCGAAGGCTCCCGCCCTGGACTGGTCGAGAAAGCAGCCGACGGCACGCTCTTTCTCGATGAGATCGGCGACCTGAGCCAGGGCTCCCAGGTCAAGCTACTGCGGCTGCTGCAAGAGCACGAGTATCTGCCCCTGGGTCAGGACAGCCTGCGCATCAGCAATGCCCGCGTGATCGCCTCGACCCATGCCGATTTGTGGGAGTTGCAGCAGCAGGGAATTTTTCGCAAGGACCTGCATTATCGGCTGCGCACCCATCTGCTGAGAGTACCGCCCCTGCGCGACCGCAAAGAAGATTTGGCGGTGCTGGCCGACTTCTTCGCGGACAAGGCCGCTCTTTCCCTGGCCAAAGAAAAGCCGGCGGTTTCGGCGGAGTTTTTGAGCCTTCTGGCCACCCATCCATTTCCGGGTAATGTGCGCGAATTGCAGGCCATGATCTTCGATGCCGTGGCCCAGCAAAAAGCCGGGGTCCTGCCGCTGGATGTAATCCGGGAACACATGGTCAGAGCCATGCAGGACAGGAGCGCAAGCCCGGAAGGGTCTTTCGGACCGGAACTGTACTTCCCCGATCCTTTACCCACCCTCAAGGAGACGGCGCGCCGGCTGGTGCAGGAAGCCATGCGCCGCGCCGGCAACAATCAATCCACGGCCGCGTCCATGCTGGGCATTTCCCAGCAGGCGTTGAGCAAGCGGCTAAAGTGTCAAGGCCCGTGCGTTGATTGAGGGAGATTTCCTCAGAAAGGGTAAAAAGCGACAACCTAATTTGTAGCCACAACCAAAGTTGTAGACCTTCCATTCCACGGCCGTAACCGCCTTCTCCCACACTCTTCCAAAGCCACCACCCACAACCAAAGTTGTAGGCCCATGGCGACCCTTCAGCCCCTCCCGCGCAATTAGACAATGGAAACAAACAAATATGATGTTTTACATTTTTGGCATATCATTTGCTGTATGCATTAAAATTGATTGTTCTTGCCTCTAATAAAGAAACAACGATTACCAATTGAATACGATTCAGGCTTCACCGCGAGCCTTCCGCTTCGGCTCGCAATGACAGTACCGACAACAACCGCTTGGCAAGAAAGGACCATTGCATGACCAATCCGTATGTGGACGCGTATCGACACTCGATTGCCGATCCCGAATCCTTTTGGGGGGGAGTCGCGGAGGAGTGTCACTGGTATCGAAAGTGGGACAAAGTACTGGACAACAGCAACCCGCCTTTTTCGCGCTGGTTCAAGGGAGGTATGGTCAACACATGCTATAACGCACTGGATATGCATATCACACGCGGCCGGGGCGACAAGGTTGCCCTGATCTACGACAGCCCGGTGAGCGATACCATCCGATATTACACCTATCGCGAACTGCGGGACCAGGTGGCACTTTTCGCCGGCGCATTGTCGGCCCAGGGCGTTGCCAAAGGCGACCGTGTGATCATATACATGCCGATGATCCCCGAGGCGGCCATCGCCATGCTGGCCTGCGCGCGCATCGGCGCTATCCACTCGGTGGTTTTCGGTGGCTTCGCTCCCAACGAACTGGCCACCCGGATCAACGACGCCAAACCCAAAGTGATCGTCTCGGCCTCGTGCGGCATCGAAGTCAAACGCGTGATCGCCTATAAGCCCTTGCTTGATCAGGCCATCGAACTGGCCCAGAACCGGCCCGAGCGCTGCATCATCGTTCAACGCCCCATGGCTGCGGCCACCATGCTCCCTGGCCGGGACCTGGACTGGTCCGAAGTGATGGCCACAGCCACCCCGCACGATTGCGTGCCGGTGCTGGCCACCGACCCGCTCTACATCCTCTACACCTCGGGGACCACCGGGCAGCCTAAAGGGGTGGTCCGCGACAACGGCGGGCACCTGGTGGCCCTGAAATGGAGCATGAAAGCGATTTACAATGTCGCCGAAGACGATGTGTGGTGGGCCGCCTCGGACGTGGGTTGGGTCGTGGGCCACTCGTATATCGTCTATGCGCCTCTGCTCAAAGGCTGCACCACGGTCTTGTACGAAGGCAAGCCCGTGGGCACGCCCGATGCCGGCGCCTTCTGGCGGGTGATCGCCCAGCACAAGGTGACGGCCATGTTCACGGCACCCACCGCATATCGCGCCATCAAACGCGAAGACCCCGCTGGCGAACTGGTGAAGAAGTACGACCTGTCCAGTTTTCGCACCCTGTTCCTTGCCGGCGAACGCTCCGATCCGGACACCATCCAGTGGTCGGAAAAGCATCTGAAAGTGCCGGTCATCGATCACTGGTGGCAGACCGAAACCGGCTGGGCCATTGCCGCCAACTGCATGGGATTGCACCCCTTTCCGGTAAAATACGGCTCCCCAACGAAGGCCGTGCCCGGCTGGAACCTGCAGGTCATCGGCGAAGACGGAAATCTGGCACCCGCGGGCAAGATCGGATCCCTGGTAGTGGAACTGCCCTTGCCGCCGGGGACCCTGCTCACCCTTTGGAACAACGACCAACGCTTCATCGACTCCTACATGTACGAATTCCCAGGCTATTATAAGACGGCCGATGCGGGCGCCATCGACGAGCAAGGCTATGTCTATGTGATGGCGCGCACCGACGACATCATCAATGTGGCCGGCCACCGTCTCTCCACCGGTGCCATGGAAGAGGTGCTGGCCAACCATCCCAATGTCGCGGAATGTGCGGTGCTGGGCGTGGCCGACGATCTCAAAGGGCAAGTGCCGGTAGGGTTCCTGGTGCTCAATGCGGGCGTGACGCGCGACCCCCAGGAGATTATCCGCGAGGTGGTCGAGATGGTACGCGAACGCATCGGGCCGGTGGCGGCGTTCAAGAAAGCCACGGTGGTCAAGCGGCTGCCCAAAACGCGCTCGGGCAAGATTCTGCGCAGCACGATTCAAAAGATCGCCGACAATCAGGACTACAAAACTCCGGCCACCATCGATGATCCGGCCATTTTGCCGGAAATCGAAATCGCGCTGGTAAAAATGGGCTACGCCAGGGCCCGCAACTAAAATCAAACATCTTCAAGGAGGAACACCCATGGCAGACGCGAAAACAAGTACACCCACTGCAAATCCGGCGGTAGTCGGTCTGGCCGGTTTCGGCTTGACGACCCTGATCCTGCAACTGCACAACCTGGGCTTGTGCGACATCGGTCCTGTGCTGGCGCTGGGCTTGGTCTTCGGCGGCATCGCCCAGATGATCGCCGGCTTCCAGGAGTTCAAATGCGGCAACAACTTCGGCTACAGCGCCTTTGTCTCTTACGGCGCATTCTGGATCGCGCTCAGCGTGATCTTTCTGCTGAACCATTTCAACATTTATAAATCCAGCGGCACCGATGTGGGCTACTTCCTGGTGGCCTGGACCTTATACACCCTCATCATGTGGGTGGCCGCCATGCGGATCCACAGTGCCATGGCCACCACCTTCACCTTGCTGGTAATAGGTTTCATCCTGCTGGATCTGGCCCACTTCGGCTATCCAGGCCTGACCCGCCCGGCGGCTTATGTGCTGATCCTGTGCGCCGGCGGGGCCTGGTACATGATGGCCCATGTAATCTACCTGCAAGTCTTCGGCACCGACATCCTGCCGGTGGGACGCCCCTGGATAGATCCTTCGGCCAGGCAGCGCCTTACCCGGTTAGCGGAAAACACTTCCTCCTGATCGTAACCCGCGGCGATCATTCCCCCGGCCGCCTTGTCCCCAAGGCGGCCACCCTCTTTTTTGCGGAAGTAAAAAGAACCGCGATTCCCCGCTTGCGAACGAGATCCGCGCGCTTATACTGTTGGTGTTATGGACGCGACGCTGCCTGGCTTCTTAAAAAACCACCGGAACAAATTGCATCACCAGACAAACCGTTTTTAGGGGGCTTATTCTTGATGAAACTTGCCATGGATAAGACGACACCCAAAAAAGATGCCCCGCTGCGCCGCAAAATACGGCAAGGCCAGCGCATATTCCGGATCCCGGAAAACACCAATCACTACTCCGCGGAAAACTACAAAGCGGCCGAGAAGAAATTCGTGAAGCTCTGCATTCTCGAAGGGCGCTGCTGGAACTGAAAAATTTTTTCAACGCAGCAGATTCAGATTGGGCCGCCGGCGTGCCGGCGGCTTCTCGCCGAAGAAATCGACCACGACCCGACGAACGGCCTCCATATCGCCCGCGTTGCGTATGCGGTTATAGAGGGTGTTGCCGAAGGCAAAGTTGGCGGCCAGATAGGCGCCATATTGCTTGAAGCGCCGCAGGGCGTGTGTGGCATCGAAATGCAGGCCGAGCAGATCGGCCAAGCGCAGGGCCACATCCTTATATATAGCGTCGGCCGGCGCAGGGCCCCCACCCCACTGGGCAAAGACCCAGGGCCGCGCAATGGCCAGACGGCCCAGGGCCACGCCGTCACAGCCGGTGGTGACCAGCATCTTCAGGCAATCCTCGGCGTCCAGCACATCGCCATTGCCGAACACGGGAATCGTGACCGCCGCTTTGACCCGGGCGATATACTCCCAGCGCGCCGGCCGGGTGCGCACATCGGGTGCCACACGCGGATGGAACGTCAAGGCATCGGCGCCGGCATCTTCCAGGCGCCGGGCCAGATCCACCGGAATGGCCGGGTCGTCCCGCCAGCCGGTACGAAACTTGACCAGCAAGGGGCATCGCACGGCCTGGCGCACCTGGCGCACCAAGGCCGCCGCCGCCGGCGGGTCCTTGAGCAGGGCCGCACCCTGGTTAAACTTGCAGATCTCTTTGACCGCGCAACCCAAATTGATGTCCACGCCGAACAAGCCATTGGCTTCGATGCGCCGGGCAGCGGCGGCCATGCGCACGCCATCGGCGCCCAGAATTTGAATCACCAGGTGTCCGGCTTCTTCATCGCGCCAGCGGAAGTAGGCGGATGTATGGCGGTTTTCGTGGGGAATGCGGGCCGCGCCGCACATCTCGGAAAACATCAGGTCGCAGCCACCCAGTTCTTCCAA
>JBAQGR010000702.1:0-10573 GCA_049287895.1 Desulfatitalea sp. | reverse complement strand
TTCGGCGGCTTGACCGCCCTGGGCGCCAATGCCTTGATGATGGGGCTGCCGGCCCTGGCGTGCGGGTGGTTCTTCCAAAGATTCAAGGGCAACAGCCGCACACGGCAGAGCGTGATCGGCGGGGTGGTGGGTGCCGCGGGCACGGCCCTGGCCGCGATTATTCTGGCGCTGCTGCTGGCCACGGGCGGAGAAGATTTTTTCGGCGTGGCCAAGATCGCCCTGGCGGCGCATGTGCCGGTCGTCATCATCGAAGGCGCGGTGAGCGCCTTTACGGTCGGTTTTCTGGCTAAAGTAAAGCCGGCCCTGCTGCAACCTTCCTTTGTGCGTCCGTCCAAGGCGGTTCATGGTTGATGTGATCCCTATCGTGTTGCCGTTGTGGCAACTGCCCATTTTGCTCCTTCTACCGCTGGCCATATTGGCCGGCGGGGTGGTCTGGTTGCGCCGCCTGACCTCCGGCCGCAGTGCGCCCGGAGAGGAGCCGGACTGGTCGGTGCCGCCCCTCGAAGAGGCGGGCGCGGCTTCACCACTCCATCGTTGGGATGTGCGCTGCAAGATCGTGACCATCCTCCTGTACAGTTTTCTGATTGCCGCCTTGCGGCAACTGCCGCCGGCCTTGATCGCCGTTGGAATTTCGCTGTTGGTGCTGGTCATCGCCAGGGCCTCGTTGGCCCGAGTGCTGATGCGGCTGTTGGCCATTGCCGGTTTCGTCGGCATGTTTCTGGTGGTCATGCCCTTTACGGTGCCGGCCCACGCCGGTGACACTGTGTATCTCTTTAACGGGCTGGAGTGGCTCGGCTTCAACCTGCGCGGTCTGCATCTGGCCGCCACCATCGTCGCCAAAGCCGTGGCCATCACCCTGCTGATGGAGCCCCTGCTCGCCACGGCGCCCCTGCCGGTCACCCTGCACGGACTCTCCCGGCTGGGCGCGCCGGAGATGGTCGGGCAGATGGTGCTGCTCAGCCACCGCTACCTGCATGTCTTCCGCCACGAAGCCCGGCGCATGTCGTCGGGTATGCAGGTGCGCGGTTTCCGCAAGCGCACCGACCTGGCCACGTTGCGGGCCGTGGCCAACTTTTTGGGAATGCTTTTTGTGCGCAGTTTCGAACGCACCGAGCGGGTCTTCGATGCCATGCGGGCGCGCGGCTACAAAGGCCGGTTTCCGGACCCGGTCGACCTGCGTCTGGGGGCCGGCGATCTGCTTTGGGCTGGAGTATGGCTGGCCGTGGGCGCGGTTCTGGTCGTTTATGACCGCCTGGTAGGGTGAGGAGCGCGCGAATGCATGAGCCCATAGAGATACCCCCACGACCGGCTGTAGCAGCGCCCCTGTTTCGTATGCGCGGTTTGGATTACTGCTATGCGGACGGGACCCGGGCCCTGGCGGCCATCGACCTGGACATCGCCCCGGGCGATCGCATCGCCCTGGTCGGGCAAAACGGGTCGGGCAAAACCACGCTGATCAAACAGCTGTGCGGCTTGCTGGCGCCCACCGCCGGGGAGGTGAGCTACAAAGGCCAGCCGCTTGAAGGTGTTCATCTGGAGCAGAGCCGGCTGGAGATCGGTCTTCTTTTCCAGGACCCGGACGACCAGCTCTTCGGCCACACCGTGATCGATGATGTGGCCTTCGGTCCCCGCCACCAGGGGTTGTCGCGCGATCTGGCCCAGCAGGCGGCCCGCCAGGCATTGCGGCGCGTTCACCTGGACGACAAGGTTTACAAGGCGCCCCACCACCTTAGTTTCGGCCAAAAAAAGCGCGCGGCCCTGGCCGGTCTTTTGGCCATGCAACCAGCGGTATTACTTCTCGACGAACCCACCGCCAACCTCGACCCTCGCCAGGAAGAGGTTTTTCTCGATCTGCTCAAAACATTTCCTGGCACCCTGATTTGCGCCAGCCACGACCTGATATTTCTTTACGAGCTGTGCAACCGGGCGGTGGTGCTGGACCAGGGCCGCATCGGGCACGATTACAGCATTCCGGAGCTGGTCTCCCAGCGCGAGCAGTTGCGTTCCCATGGTCTCGATTTCTCCTTCCGGCTGGTGGTTTCCGCGGACGATGGCGCCGATAGCGCCGATGCCGGCGATAGGGCACCGGTGTGCGCCGCTCCCGGGACAACGCCCTCTGCGCCGCACCCGGCGGCCCCCATCGTGGCTCTGGGCAACTATACCTTTCGCTATCCGGACGGCACCCTGGCGCTTAGCGACCTGCATCTGACCATTCATCCCGGCGAGCGTATTGCGCTGGTCGGCGAGAACGGGGCGGGCAAAACCACGCTGCTCGCCTGCCTGCTTGGACTTCAGCAGGGCCACGGGGCCTATCTTTTTGACGGGAAACCCACGACCCGCAGCGGGCGCAAGGCGTTGTGGCGTCAGGCAGGGATGGTCTTCCAGGATTGCGCCGATCAGCTCTTCTGCCCCAGTGTGGCCGAAGAGATCGCCTTTGGTCTGCAACAACTGGGCCATACAAAGGCGGAGATCCAGCGCCGCATCACGCAGGTTCTGGCCATGGTGCGCCTGGAGGGTTTCGAAGAGCGCGTGCCCCTGCACATGTCCGGCGGTGAGCGCAAACGCCTGTCCCTGGCCTGCGTGCTGGCCATGCAGCCCAAACTGCTGATCCTCGACGAACCCACGGCCGGCCTCGATCCACAAAGCGAAGAATTGCTGCTCGCCATTCTCCGCGATCGGGAGGCGACTCTTCTTCTGGTCAGCCACGACATGTTCTTCGTCAAAGCCTTGACCTGCCGCACCCTGGTGATGCACCAGGGCCGCATCCTGGAAGATGTGGCCACCGCCGCTTTTCTTCAAGATCAACGCCTGGGCAATCTCAACGGCCTGGCCTATTCTTACCGGCAACGGGGCAGCGACGCCATCCGGGCCCTTCAGCACGAACACGAACACAGCCACGTGCACAGTCACCTGCATGCCCAGCTCCATCGCCATGGCGCGGTCGCTCACGAACACCTCCATGAACACGCCCACGCGCACAGCCACCGCATTGCCCACAGCCATCCCGGAGAAGAGCAGGGCCACGATCATCCCCCGCGCCGCTACCATGATCACGACCATGACCATCCGGACCACGACCACGATCCGGAGCACCACCATTGCGATGGCCTGAGTACTTCCGAAGAACGGGGCGAAGATAAAACTTGACATTTAGACGGGCAACGCCACCGGTAAATTCTCCTACAAATTCAGCGAGGATCTCACCGGCGCCCTCACGTTGAACATGCACGCCACCGAGTGGGATCACCCCGAATATCTCACCCGCGCCCAGTGGGCCGCATGAAGAACAGCTTGACGGTGGGCGTGGATGGCCAGGTGAAGCGGACCCATACCATCAACGCCGACAACCCCAATCGTTGCGCACGGCCAATCCCAGGGCCTTTTTCATGACCTTTGTGGTGAATTATTAAGACAAAACAACGCGGGTCGCCGAGAAAAACGATGCGCTCGGGGCGGGGCTCTACTGACGGCGGTTGAGGAAGGATCAGTTTCTTCTTTAACCGCCGTCTCTATTTGTCGGATGCTTCACCATGCAGCTTTGAAATGTCTTGCTTGACAACACGTAAATTGCGTGCGATACGAATTTTACGTGGTGCGCTTTTCGGGCGTTGCAGGGAGAATCAAATATGAAACAAAACATTACCTTGAGTATCGAAAAGGACCTGATTCAAAAAGCGAAGTTTCTTGCGGTCCAAAGGAACTCTTCGATCAGCCAGATGCTTAGCCAAGAGCTTAAAAGAATGGTCTCTGATGCGGAGAAATATGAAATGGCCAAAAAAAGGGCTCTGAACCACCTGCAAAAGGGGTTCCATTTCGGTGGTAAAATTGCCGCGTCCAGAGAGGAACTGCATGCCCGATAAGATTTTTGTGGATACCAATATACTCATATACGCTCATGACCTAGACGCGGGCGACAAACATGGAAGATCGGTTCACTTGCTGGAGCATCTTTGGGAGGAGGGCACCGGTGTCATCAGCATCCAGGTGCTTCAGGAATTCTATGTGAATATCACTCGCAAGATAGCTCAGCCGCTTTCACCGGCAATTGCCAGAAGCGTGATTGAAAATTATCTGGCATGGCAGGTGGAAAACTTATCGTCGGAGTCGGTTCTTATGGCTTCAGAGATCAGCGAAAGACACCATTTATCGTTTTGGGACGCCTTAATTATCACTGCGGCAAGGCATGCGGAAGTTAAGCGGATTGTTACGGAAGATTTAAGCCACGGGCAGATTATCGACGGTATCCAGATCGTAAATCCCTTCAAATAGGCGTCAGGGGTCAAATCATGAATTGTGAATTTCACCAAATATCTTTGACTGCCTTCAATTGAAAATTACAATTCAAGGCTTGCCCCCTATCCTCCTCCGCCAATCATAAGCTCTTTGCAAGGATCGATGTCCGGCCTCCGGCAAAGGTTTTTTAACTTCTGAAAAAGCGGGGTGTGGCAGGAGGAGCGCTGGATCGCCAATGCCGCCGGAGTGGTCATGGCCGGCGGGGTGCAAGCTCTCTCCGTGATGGTGGATGCAGCGCCGCGGCGGTGTGTAAACTGCTACCCAACTCCACCCAACTATATAAAAATTGTGGTTTTTCTTACCGAAGCCCATCTCAAAACAGGTTATTTTGAGTCCATTTTCCCACTTCCATGTATGGCACACAATTTGCTATTCATCATTTTGGGATCGTCAGATGTGCGCTGAATTATGACGGTCGTACCTGGACAACACGTTCAGCACCTGCGGTTTAACGGAATTGAGGTGTGATCATGAAACGATGCCAGCAATGCAAAAAGGTACTGTTCAAGCGAAGGGACGGGAAGCTGGTTTGCCCCAATGGATGTAAGGAACACCAGGGCCGCTTGGCCTTTAACACGGTCATCGATGAAGATCTGGATCGCCGCGGACCGGACGACACCTTTGATCCTTGGGCCTTTGCGCGATAGCAACACCCTACCCTATCGGCCCAAGCCAGAGTTGATAACTGCCGGAGCGTGTCGCGATTTTCCGCGGCATCCAGGTTGATGTAGCGCAGGGATGGGTAGGCCGCCTTGCACAACGTGGTTTTTCCGGTCTGACGGGCACCCGTGAGGACCACTATACTGCGGGCCGACGAAGGTTGCAGGCGCCGGCTCGTGTAACGGTATTTATGTATATTTGGCGACATGATCGTCAGATATGCACTGATTTTTAGCGGTCGCACCTGGACGGCACGTTCAGCACCTGCCGTTGAAATGGATACGGAATTGAGAGGTGGTATCATGAAACGATGCGAGTGCGGCGGTACCAATACCAGGCCGATGCGAATCCCTTCTCTTCGCCCAGCACCATCCGATCTTTCTTGAAATCGGCCCGCAGCAATGCTTCGATTTGTTCAGCGGTGAGGCCCACCTGGCGACCCTTCCACAGTCGCGGCTGCCAGGCGTAGAGCATGTACCACGCCCCGGGTAGCAGCAACCTACGCAAATGGGCGGCGTACTTCTCTCTCTGTGCGGAGTCGAGGCCGAACAGGCAGCCGATATCCAGGCCGAAGTCGAATGGGCCCGCGATCCGGCTCAGATCGGTGACATCGGCCGCATGAAAATCGATGGCAAGGCCTTCGGCGGCCGCCTTGGTGCGGGCTTTCCGAATCGCCTTGGGCACGAAATCCACACCGGTCACCTGCCACCCATGACGGGCCAGGGTGATCGCGTTGGTTCCGGTGCCGCAGCCCAGATCCAAGGCTTTCCCCGGCTGCGTGGCGGCGATGAACGCCATTACCTCGGGCGGCGTGACGCCGGTGTCCCAGGGCGTGCGGTTGCGCCAGTACATCCATTGGAAACGCCAATAGCTGAAACCGGGAAGATTGGATAGGTTAAAGGCCATACGAAAGAGTTCCTTTTACTGCTTTCTGTATCGGATGGCAAGCCTATAGTCAACCATGATCAAGTAGGCCATTCTCTATAGAAGTATTTTTTGATTTGGAGATCGAATTCATGGAGATTTTTCATGGATTCAATCTCAAAGACGATCGGCTCTTTTTGGGTTTCGTCAACACTGCGTAGCCCGCTGTCAAAAGGATCACCCGGATCATAGAGCGAGTCGCACAAGCGCGGCAAATCGCTTGAGATTGAAAAGAGACCAATTAAGAACTTGACTGCCCGATCGAGGCCGGATATAGACCGGGAACAAATGGGCAGTTGGAACTGACCCGTTATTGGAAGTGGGTTATCGAATCAGCCATGAAGGCAAGGTCCCAGCGGATCTATGTTTTCATGGCTTTTTTATTTTCAAAACCCAAAAGAAAGGAGGGCGAAAGAAAAATTTTTTATGAAGTATTGAGAAGATGGAGGGGGCGGCCGGCTCCTGCCAGAGACGAGGCCGCCCTCTCCGGATGAGGACCCTCTTGGAAAAAGGGATGCTCGTTCTGTTTCCTATCACGGCCGATTCAATGCATCAAGCGGGCTTGATCCGTTTTTCAATAGGGAACCTGACCCGTTTCTCCGGTCACAGACGAATTCATGCATAAGCCGAGGCGTATGGGCGTTTCAGGTAGGTGGTGAGTTATGTCTGAAACCGGGCGTTTGCAAATGAAAACCTACAACCACAAAGGAGTCGACATGAAAACCAGATTTACGTTCGCTATCAGCACGATGTTGTTCTTTTTATTGTTGTCCGCCGTTTCGGCCCCGGCCCACGATATGTGGATCGAAGTGCGCGATTACACCCCAGCGCCGGGTGAAGAGATCACCATGGTGCTGGGCTACGATCATCACCTGCCGGCCCGTGAATTTCTTCCCAAAGAGTATCTCGACGAGATCTACCTGCTGCGCCCGGACGGCACGCGCGTGGAGATCAAGGGGTACTCGGATGTGGAGTATAAGGCCGGAGCGCCACTCGCGGACAAGGGCAGCTACCTGGCCGTGGCCACCCAGAAGGGTCGTTTCTGGACCAAAACCACCGAGGGCTACCAGAGCGGCAAATCCAAAAAAGATGTGAAAAACGTCGTCAGCTGCACTTACTCAGCCAAGTTCGCCAAGGCCATTGTCAACATAGGCGCTGCGGCGGGCAGTCTGCTGGCCAAGCCCCTTGGCCACGACCTGGAAATCATCCCCATGGCCGATCCAGCCGCCCTGCGCAATGGCGATTTCCTGCCGCTGCAAGTGCTGTTCAAGGGCAAACCCTTGGCTGGCGCCGATGTGGTAGCCACTTATGTCGGCTTTTCCCGGGAAAAAAACACCTTTGCCTATGCCACCAAGAGCGCGGCCGACGGCAGGGCTAAAATCCGCATCGCCACGCCGGGGGCCTGGCTGGTGGCCGTCCATTACAAGGAAGATTATCCCGACCCCAAGGAGTGCGACGAATACAGCTTCGCCGCCAGTTTGACCTTTGAAATCCCCTAAAACCGCTTTCAATGAGGAGAAGAGAAATGAAACGCCCGTTCAAATGCGGTGGTCTTGGCATACTCCTGCTCGCCTCGATACTGATGCTTGGCGTCGCATCCAAGGCCATGGCCGAAGGGAAAGAAGAAGATTCCCAAAAGAAGGAGGCGGCCGGCAAAAGCGGCAGACCCGTGACCATCGAGGATGTGGTGGTGCGCGGGGAGGCCGCCGATCAGGATTTGGAGGCCACCTCGGCCACGGTTCTGACAAACGAAGATATCGTCAACCGGGTCTATATCACCCCGCTGGATATCGTATCCCTATCGCCGGGCATCAGTATCGCCCAATACAAACAAGGGGGCACGGCCTCAAATTTCATCATGCGCGGCTTTACCGGCAATTCCCATGGCTCCAACACCGCCATTTTTCTCGATGGCATCCCCCTCAATGAGGGTGACGGTTATGCCGACACCAACCTCATCAACCCCGAAGAAATGGAGATGGTGGAAATCATCAAGGGACCTTCATCCGCCTTGTACGGCAACTATGCTTCCGCTGGCGCCATTGCCTATTACACCCGCAAACAGGTGGATCACAACCACTTAAAACTCCAATATGGGTCCTACAACACCTATGAGGCCAATTTCGTGGGAGGCTTGTCCAACGAGGATTGGGATCAGGTTTACGCTATCCAGACCTACCATACCGACGGTTATCAGGAGAACTCCGATTGGGACAAGCAAAATGCCGCGGCGCGTCTCACCCGGCATTTGACGGATCGCCTGGACGTGCGGTTTAGCCTGCGCGGTTTCAATTCAGACTGGGATGCCCCAGGCTACATCAGCCAAGCCCAGTTTGACCACGACCCCACCCAGGCGGTGAGCGAAACCAACGGCGGCGGCAAGGACCGCGTGGAGGGCCGCATAGACACCGACTATAAACTCAGCGCCGAATCCAAGCTACTCTTCAATGTGTGGGGCTACAACCAGCAATTCTGGCGTTGGTACGCCGGCGATCCCACCGGCCTGGCACCGGACGCCAATGTGGGCAACTTGCGCGATTTCAAACGCAATGTCTTTGGCTCGGGGGCGAGCTACAATTTCCTGGGTTCGGTGGGTGGGCGCGAGCTGAGCCTGGTGGCGGGCGCCGACTACATGCTCGAAGATGATGACCGGGAGCGCTGGTATCTTCTGGCCGGCAGCGGCCGCGAAAAGGGGCCGAAGTATTGGGACTATGTTATTAAAATGCAAACTTTGTCTTTTTATAGCCAAGGCAGCTATCAAGTGCTCGACCCCCTGCGCGTCATCCTGGGCGCCCGCTACGATACCTTTGCGGGCGATCTGACCGACCATCTGGACAACGACAACAAGTTCTATATGAAGGATCAGAACGCATTCAGCCCCAAGGCAGGTCTGCTGCTCACCCTGTTCGACAAGCGTCTGGACCTGTTCACCAACTACGGCAAGGGATTTGCCCTGCTGCCCGGCTTTTCCGAGCAGGCCGCTTTCAAGCAGGAAGATTGGGAACCCCAGGAGCGCACCCAGTATGAGGTCGGTGTCCGTGGCCGGCCCACGGATTCATTCACCGCGGAGATCGTGGCCTTCAAATTGCTCACCGACAAGGATTTTATCTACAATTCGGTCACTGACGATTACGCCAACGTGGGCGAAACCACGCGGGACGGTATCGAGATCAGCTTCGATTACATTCTCCTGGGTCACGGCTATCTGCACGCCGATTACGGCTATGTGGATGCGGTGTATGACACTTATGTCAGCAATGGAGCGGACCTATCCGACAAAACCTTGAAGGGCGTGCCGCAAAACATCTGCAACGCCGAGATTGGCTACAGTCCTCCCCAGGGTTTCGGCGGCCATCTGCGCTATCACTACGAAGATGGCTATTTCCTGGATGACGCCAATCTCTTCGAAAGTGACGCCTGGGACCGCTTCGATGCCCAAGCCTCCTATCGCTTCGGCCAGAAAGCCAACTACATGCTGGCCCTGGATGTCGTCAACCTGTTGAACGAAAAGTATGCCGATTACACCAGCGGCACCACCAGCAAAACCTATTCACCGGCCCTGCCGCTGTCGGTCTATGCGACCTTCACGGTGGATTTTTAGCGGTCTAACCAAAGAAAACCGGATGCGCGGATGCGACCAAGGTTTGCATCCGCGCTATTCACTCACTTACCAAGTCCTTTGATCTCCCGTTCGCGCTGTTTGAAAAGCGGGTTATCGAAGACAATCATCTGCGGGTCGATCAACCAGCGGAATTCGCCGCGGGCCGTGACCTTGTCCAGTTCTTGCTTATAGCGCGCATAGTTGGCCGGCGCCATGGCCACCAGTTGGCGCCAATCCGCCGTGATGGAAAGCGTCGGACAGATGTTGACGCAGCGCCAGCAGAAGATGCAGGGGGTTTGCAGCCGCGGCGGATCGGAAGTGATATCGATGCCGTGGACCGGGCACTCTTCTTCGCAGAGTCGGCACTGGATACAGGTGTCGGCATCGAGGCTGAGTTTGGGCATCATTTTGGCCAAACGTTCCGGGGTGATGTGATGGCTCTCCTTAATCCAATCGTCGGAGGAGACCGGCAGCGGCGCGGGCAGCGGCGCGTCGGGCTGGGCGCGGAACCGCGTGCTCTCCACGACCATCAGTGTGCCGAAGCGCTCGGCCCGCGCCAGGTCGTCCGCGTCCGGATGGCCCGAGGTGTAACTGGGCCTGGGATAAAAGGGATAGGTGATGTCGGCGTAACTGTTGTAATAGCCGATAACCTTCGCGCCTCTGGCGCCCAGTTGGGACCCCACGGAGGGAAAGAAGTTCCCGATCACGTTGCCGTGGGTGCAGAAGACGAACCAGTGCCGGCCGTTCTGCGGGGGTAGCGCCGCCATAAAATCGCGGACATGGAACGGCGCCTGGTAGTAAAAGACCGGGGCGCCGAGGCCGACCAGGTCGTAATCCGCCGGCAAGGTCGCATCCACCTCGTCGAGCGGCTTGAGGTCGCATTGGGTGCCGGTTGCGGCGATGCCGGCCGAGATCCGCTCGGCGATCTTGCGGGTGTTGCCGGTCTGTGAGAAGCAGATGATCAGAGCTTTCATTCAGCACCATCCTTCGTTGTTGTTCGCGCTAAGACCATAAACAACCGAAAGGGACCGCCCAGAGGTTTTCGCCGAAAGAGGCCGGTTTTTCGCCTGCGTACAGAATGGTGCCGACAAAGGG